>NZ_JAURUY010000006.1:0-179053 GCF_030803485.1 Curtobacterium sp. 260
CCCGTCGCCGCGCTCGAGGGGCACTCGATCGGTCGGGTCCGGCCGCAGCGAGACGGGTTCCGAGCGCTGGCGCATCAGCAGGACGGTGTCGTCCGACTGCTCGGCCTGTTCGACAGCAGGAGCCGCGAGCGTCTCTATGACTACTTCGTCAAGTCAGGCGAGCGCGAGACGTTCGAATTGCCTCCGCCTGAATCTGATGACGCGCTCGAGAGTTACGTACGCGCCATCTCTCTTTGCGCCGAATACCTCGGCACCGACTTCACAAACATTCCTGGTCGACACTTCTCACTTGCGCTACTTTTCATCGATTGGATGCGCGGCCGTCCACTATCACTTCTAGTGTCTAAGAGGCTTGGCTGGCTTCGCCGCAACAACCGCGAAATACGGCTTCCGCAAGAGATTCGACAAGTTCTGACCGATGTGGAGCAATATGCTCGTTTTGAGGGACCGCTCTATCTAGCCTGCTACGCCGACGTTTTGAATGCAGCATTCCCAGGAGCCCAAGACGCACCTGCGCCACCCGATATCGCAATGCTCATGGAACTTGGGGTATCGAGGACTACCGAAGTCTCGATGATGGGCCTTGGGCTATCGCGGACTACTGTGGTGTCGCTGGCAGAACATGTAGTGCCCGATGATCTCGACGTCGAGGCGTGCCTGGTATGGCTACGCGAGCACGATTTCGACGCTTTGGGATTCCCGGCGCTCATCTCGGCGGAGATCAAAGCCGCTCTCACGCGGGCCGAACTTCGACAAACGTAGCGCCCCTCTGAAGTGCGCTGGATCCTCGCACGGCGTAAAGCGCCCCCGGGAAGTCGCGGCCGGTTTCACCGCGTCAGATTCCGGTGGTGAAGACGCCGACCGATCCAGCCGGCACCCCGCAACTTGAAACGTCATCTCCGCTACCGCTTGCGATGTGCAGTCGCGACTTGCTGATAACGCTCATTCGGTAAGGCTCGTCACTCGGTGGCGATGAGTGCTCGGTGACAGCTGAAGCCGCATCACCTGCCGTCGGGCTGACCGCTCAGGCCGGGCGGCAGGCGCCATGAAGCGTCATGCGCTGACCAAGACAGCGGACCGAGTCCTCCGGATCAGGACCGCGCCGAGCAGGGCAGACGTCACAGCGAGGCCGGCCAGGATCGCGAAGAGGCCGGAGGGGCTCCACGCGATCAGGGCCGGCGTGACGAGGGCGACACCGGCGAAGACGAACCGGGCGATCGCGTACGTGATGCCCTGCACCGTGGCCCGGACGTTCGGCGGGAAGGACTCCTGGGTCCACACCTTGTAGACCGCTTCCCCGCAGAACGGGTTCGACAGGTTGTAGACGATGAGGAACACGAACACCACCGGCAAGATCGTCCCACCCGTGAAGACGATGAGCAGCAGTCCCGCGACCAGTCCCGCGGCGCCGATCCCGAACAGGCGGTTCCGCCACGGGCCGTCGGCTGCGCGGGTGAACAGGACCGCGCAGGTGAGCCCGATCAGTGTCGCGACGAATGCGAAGCCGGTCGCCACGGTCTGGGTGGCCCCGCCGACCTCGACGAGGAAGTACGTCTTGAACTGCCCGATGGTGTTCGCCACGACGCCGTAGGCGATGTAGAAGAGCGCGGTCAGGCCGATCGCAGCGAGGTACCGGCGGTCCCGCAGGAGCCCGGCGAGGGGCAGCGCTCGCTCCTCCGACCCCGATGGGAGCGTCTGGACCTCGAGGCGGGCGAACGCCGGGCTGAACACGCGGACCAGCCAGGTCACGAGTGCGGCGATCGCCAGGTGAGCGAACAGGAATCGCGCTCCGAGGTCGCCAAGACCGGAGAACAGGAAGCCGAGCAGCGTCGCCATGACGATGCCGACGGTCCACATGACCTGCGTGAACGCGACCATCCGCCCCTGCCCTCCGGCGGGAGCACGCTCCGAGATCACCGCGATGGACGTCGGGAGGTCCGCACCAGCCGCGACGCCGGCGATGAGCACCCCGGTGACCAGTACCGCCTGGTTCGGAGCGGCGAGGATGAGCACCGCGCCGACGAGGTAGAGCAGCACGTCGATGTTGAACACCCGCGTTCGGCCGAACAGGTCCGCGATCCGGCCGCCGAACAGCGCGCCGACCGCGATCGCGAAGGTGAGACCGGCACTGATGATGCCGATCGCCCAGGCGTCGAGCTCGAAGGACGTCGACCAGATCGGCAGTGCGATCCCGAGCGACACGATGAGCCCGGAGTCGAGGTAGCTGGCCATGCCACCGGCGACGGCGAGCTTCCAGTGCGTGCGGGTCAGGGGCTGTGCGGTGGGTGCCATCGGTTCTCCTCGTCGAGATGGGCAGTGCCAGGACATAGCAGCAGATTAAAACTGTTTTTAAGATAGGTCAAATCAAAACTGTTTACATAGTCGCGCCCTGCAGGGCTTCGCGAACCGCGTCCTCGGTGCGGGTGGGGATGGACAGACCGACGATGCGTGCGAGGTCGGGAAGTGGCAGGTCGAGGTACGGCTGGGCCTGCTGGGCGATGTCCCGACGCGACCACTCGGGTCGCTCAACGCGGAGGATCGCCACGACCCGGTCCCACAGGGTTTCGTCGTCCATCGCTCCGCGGACGGTGACGCCGGCAGACGGAAGCGCGGAAGAGCCGTTCGACTCGAACAGGAGTGCGTGCCTGCCCACACCGACCACCGTCTCGCGCTCGCCGTCGCGGATGACAGCACGCGCACCGTCGGGGACGGTGAGGTCGAGCGCGATGCTTCCGTCGGGTCGACGTCGCCAGGCGACGGACCAGGGTCCAGCGACGCTGTCGTGCGCCGTCCGGACGTGGTCGAGCGGGGACCAGTGCGGCACGGTCACGGTTGCCGTCCTCCATCCAGGGTCACGGTGCCGCAGCCCGCCGAGCCGTTCGTGCATCCACGTGGCGACCGCTCCGAACGCGTAGTGGTTGAAGCTCGTCATCTCCCCGGGATTGACGGTTCCGTCGGGGAGGAGGCTGTCCCACCGTTCCCAGATCGTCGTGGCGCCCTGCAGGACGGGGTGGAGCCAAGACGGTGACCGGGTCCCGAGCAGGAGGCGCACAGCGACGTCGTGGTGACCGGTCCGGCTGAGCGCCTCCAGGAGGACGGGAGTCCCGAGGAAGCCGGTCCCGACCGTGAAGTCCGTGCCGCGGACGAGGTCGGACAGACGTGCGCCGGCGGCGGCCGTCTGACCGTCATCGAGGAGGTCGAACACGATTGCGAGCGCGTACGCGGCTTGCGTCTCGGAGGTGAGGAAGCCGCGACGTGTGACGAACCGGTCTCGGAACTGGTCACGCGCCTCCCGATGACGTGCAGCAGTTGCTGCTGCGTCTTCCGCGCGCCCGAGGGCTGCGACCCACTGGCGGAAGACCCCGAGGACGCGCACGCGGTACGCCGTCGCGACGAGGCTCGGGTCCGTCATCGCCTGAGCAGGCCGGTCAGACGGCGCGTTCGGGTCGAGCCAGTCGCCGTACTGGTGACCGTCGCGCCAGATGCCGTCCGCGTCGACCGCGCTGTCGACTCGCGCGATCCACCGCCGTGCCAGCTCCTCGTAGCGACGGAGGATCTCGACGTCCCCGGTCTCGCAGTACAGCTGCCAGGGCACCAGGACGGCCGCGTCGCCCCAGCCTGCCGTCGCCACCCCTGCCCGGCGGTACATGTCGGGGACGACGACCGGCACGGATCCGTCCGGGCCCTGCGCAGCGACGACGTCGTCGAGCCACGACTCGAGGAATGCCCTGACATCGAACAGGTAGGTCGCCGTCGGCGCGAAGACCTGGATGTCCGCCGTCCACCCCAGGCGCTCGTCGCGCTGCGGGCAGTCCGTGGGGATGCTCACGAAGTTGCCGCGCGCCGAACGGCGGACGTTCTCGTGCAGGCGGTTCAGCAACTCGTCGGACGAGTCCCACGAGCCGACGGCTTCCAGGTCCGACGACACCACGCACGTCGTGACGGATCGCACCTCGTCGGAGGTCAGGCCGGAGATGTGGGCGTAGCGGAACCCGTGGAAGGTGTGGACCGGGTCGAGGACCAGGGTGTGCGGTCCGGACGGGAGCAGGTGGACGTCCGTCGCCGCCGCGTCGCGGAGGGGCCGGGTGGCGAGCTCGTCGTGTTCGAGGACCTCCGCGTGTCGGACCACCACCGCTCGCTCGGGTCCGTCGACCTCGACCTCGACCCGCAGCCATCCGACCACGTTCGCACCGACGTCGACCCGGACGCCCTCACCGTGCGGCCACCAGGAGGCAGCTCGCTCGTCGATCACCCGGACCGGAGGATGCGGCGCACGCTCGAGACGCGCGGGGATCGGGACGGTACGGACCCGTCCGCCTCGACGCTCCAGCGTCGGTCGGTGGTCGATGACCACGCCGTCGTAGAGGTCGTTGCGCAGGAGCTCGCTGTCCTGCCAGGTCCAGTCCGGGCCGGTGCCGACGTCGATTCGCGCACCGTCCGCCATGGTCACGACGAGGCGCGCCAGCAGCGCCAGGTCCGGGCCGTAGAGGTCTCGTCTCGCCGGGCGCCCGAGTCGACCGCGGTACCAGCCGTTACCGATGAGCGCATCGATGCGGTTCCGCCCCGGAACCAGGAGCGGAGCGACGTCGTACTCGTGCCACAACAGGCGCGATCGGTAGTCGGTCCAACCAGGACCGAGCTCGTCGTCGCCGACCCGGAGACCGTTCACAGTGGTGCGGTGCACGCCGAGCGACGTCACGGCGAGCCGTGCGGACACGACCCCGTCGGGGAGCTCGAACTCGTGCGAGATGATCGGCGCTGGATCATCCCAGGAGTCCACGACGTCGGGTGTGACCGCGACGGCGCCCCCGAAGCCGCTCAGGCCGTTGTCGGACGGGAGTCGTGCGGTGCCAGCATTCATGGACCGATTAAAACAGTTTTCAAGAGCTGAGTAGGCTCCTGCACATGACCTCGCGTCTGCACTCGTACGTCCTCGACCAGCTCGGCGGGGACATCGTCGCCGGTCGGATGCCCACGGACACCACCGTGCGGGTGTCGGACCTCACGGCGAAGTACTCGGTCTCGCTGGCAGTCGCGCGCGAAGCGGTCCGTGTCCTGCAGGCGCTCGGTCTGGTCTCCCTGACGAAACGCATCGGCGTCCGCGTCCTGCCGGCCAGCGAGTGGAACACACTGGAACCCCTCGTGATCCGGTGGCGCCTCGAGTCCCCTGACCGCGAGGCGTTCCTCCACGCACTGGCCGAGCTCCGACGGGTCGTCGAGCCGGAAGCGGCACGTCTCGCAGCGGAACGTGCGACTACGGAGGCTCGTCAGCAGATCATGGAAGCGGCGGAGGCGATGCGGGCACACAGCGCGGACCCCGCGGCCCGTGCACAGTACTTCGACGCTGACGTGTCGTTCCACGCCTCTCTCCTGTCGGCCGGCGGGAACCCGGTCTTCCGCGCACTCGAACCCGCGATGCTCGAAGCGCTCCGCGGGCGCGCAGGCCTCGGCGTTGCCGGCGATCCCGTGGACACGGGCGAGGTCGACCGTCACTTGGCCATCGCGACAGCCATCAGGGATCAGGACCCCTCCGCCGCCGAACGCGCCGGTCGCGAGCTCCTGAGCGGCATCATCCAGCGGCTGGTGCCGTAGCACTCCTGCTGCAGGGCGGAAGAGCGGTCAACCTCGTGCGGCACCTCGTCAATGCAGTGCTGTTCGCTCCGCGCGCCGTGCTCCAGGATCACTGTGTACCGCACCTGAGCAGCAAGCTGGAGAAGACGATGATGTCTGAGAACAACGACGAAGCCCGGACTGCGAGCGGGATCACGCGACGCGGCTTCACGGCGATGGTCGGCGCTGGCGTCGCCCTCGGCGCGACCGGTGCCATCACTCGCGGATCATCGGCGCGGGCCGATGCACAGCAGAACGAGCTCCGCCGGAGGCCGACTCACACCTTCCGGAACGCGATGTCGATCAGCCCGTTCACCGACACGATGTTGCGGCGGGGACTCACCTTCACCGACGGGAGCAGGACCGCCCGGTCCGCCGAGGCGCTGCAACGGCTCTTCGTGGCACACGGCGCCTCCGAGCTCTACGCCCGGATCGCGACGAAGCGCTTCGCACAGCAGGACGACGCGGAGCACGGGTTCCTCGCCGGGCTCCACAAGGCGCGACTCGCTCGACGCCTCGGACTGCCCTTCAACCCAGAGCTCGGTCTCTGGAAGATCTACGGGGACGTGTCCCACCAGCCGGCACCCGACTTCAGCAACTACCCGACGATCCGCCTCCCGGGGCCCTGGTCGACGCTGACCCTCGCGCAGATGACGCAGGCGATGCGGCGGTACGGCGCCGAAGTGGCGCAGCAGATCCTCCGGATCGGGGTGGGCGTGAACGTGTGGGACCTCGGGAACGAGGTCGAGTTCGGCGTCGCGGGCGTCGCGCTGCGGAGCTTCACCGAGTCCACCGACTACTTCACGTACGCAGCACCGGACCAGGTGGACCCCGAGATCGGAAAGGTCAGCGTCGTCGACCTGTTCTCGATGCCGGACCGGAACGCGTTCCTCGAGCAGCACCTCTGGCCGTACGTGGGTGCGCTCTTCGCCGCGGTCGCCGACGGCATCCGCCGTGTCGATCGGCACGCCCGCTTCACGACGCACACCAGCACCGTCAGCCTGCAGCTGCCGGGACTCCTCCCGGCCTTCTGGCAGGCGATGGGCAACGCCGGGTTCGAGGTGGACGAGTTGGGCGTCTCCTACTACCCGACGAGTTCCGGTGGGACCCTGGCGACGTTCCAGGCGACCGCGACAGCCCTCGAAGCGCAGTTCGGGCGACCCGTCTTCATCGCCGAGGGCGGCTACCCCACCGGCACGATGAACGCACCCTTCGCGTGGAACTCACCGCTGGTCGGCTACCCGCAGGACGACGATGGTCAGTCGCGTTTCTACCGGGACGTGACAGCGTGGGGCAGGACCTCCGGTGTCCTGTCAGGCGTCCGTCCGTGGGCACCCGACTACTCCGTCGGTGGCTGGCAGCCGATGAGTTTCTTCACGCCGAACGGGACCATCGCCAGCGCGAAGCCCGCACTCAGCGCGATCGCATCAGGCGTCCGCAGCGCGTGAACGGGGTCGCCGGTCCGATCGAGGAACGACGGGGCCGACGACCTGCGCTGTCCGGTACGCCGTCGGGGTGAGCCCGAACCGCTGCTTGAAGCGCCGTGAGAAGTAGTTCGCGTCGGTCAGCCCGACTGCTGTCGCGATGTCAGCGATCCCCCGGTCCGTCGTCGCGACGAGGTGCGCGGCGACGTCGAGGCGGCGGGCTGCGAGGTACGTGAGCGGTGGCACGCCGAAGTCCGCCGTGAAGGTCCGCACCAGGTGGTGCTTCGTGAGGTGGAGTTCGTCCGCCAGGTGGTCGAGCGTGATCGGTTCGTCCAGCGCTGCATCGATGAGTCGAGCACACGCGACCGAGACGATCCGTGCTGGCGGACGATGCCCGGCCGTGACGACCGGCATCGCGGACGGAAGCTGCGCGAGCAGGTGGACCACCTCCGCGAGGACCGCAGGTGGCGAGACGGGCTGCGCGGAGAGGAGCCTGAGCACCTCGGCGATGTGGGCGGTCACCTGAGCAGCGTCGTCGACCGCGAACCGTCCCTGCACGAGGCGGCCCGCATCATGTCGAGGAACCACGTCGCTGCGCAACGAAGCCGTGAGGGCGTCGAAGAACGGCTCGGTGAAGCAGCAGTTCAGGACGGTCAGTTCGTCGCAGTCGCTGTAGCCGTGTGCCCGCCCCGGCTCGAGGACGAGGACGTCACCGGCGCGCAGGGGCGTCGCGACGGCATCGCAGACGTGGTTCCCGGCTCCGCCCACCACGAACGCGACCTCGACGAACGAGTGCGTGTGCAGCGGGTACGCGTCGCGGTGCCGGTGCAGCCCTACGTACAGCGGCGGTGCGTCGAGCCGGACGTTGCCGTCCCGGTCACGGACACGCTCCGATGCGTGGAACAGGGGTGGGACGCGCATCGTCACTCCTCGAGGAGGTGCTCTCCTGCTGGGGGTCGAGCCGCGCCCGGTGCGGGGCGCTCGGACGCGGCTCGGCGGCGGAGCGATCGGAACTCCGCCGGTCTCGGTCTCAGCGACGGACGGGTGCGAGCCGCTGGAGCTGCGTGACGTGTCCCGGCTCGAGCTCGTCGAGCGTGGCCACGCCGAGCAGGCGCATGGTGCGCTCGATCTGCTCGGACAGGATCTGGATCATCCGGTCGACGCCGGCCTCACCGCCCGCCATGAGGCCGTAGAGGTAGGCCCGGCCGACCATCGTGAACCGGGCACCGAGTGCGACCGCCGCGACGATGTCGGCGCCGGACATGATGCCGGTGTCGAGGTGCACCTCGGTGTCCTTCCCGACCTCCTTGACGACCTCGGGGAGCAGGTGGAACGGGACGGGAGCGCGATCCAGCTGCCGGCCTCCGTGGTTCGACAGGGTGATGCCGTCGACGCCCATCGACGCCAGGCGCTTCGCGTCCGCGAGGGACTGGACGCCCTTGACGACGACCTTGCCGGGCCACTGGTCACGGATCCACTCGAGGTCCTCGTAGGTCACGGTGGGGTCGAACATGTGGTCGAGGAGCTCACCGACCGTCCCCGACCACCGGTCGAGCGACGCGAACGCGAGGGGTTCGGTGGTGAGGAAGTCGAACCACCACCACGGCCGCGGAATGGCGTTGATCACTGTCTTCGGCGTGAGCTGCGGCGGGATCGAGAACCCGTTGCGCTTGTCGCGGAGGCGCGCACCCGCGACCGGCACGTCGACCGTGACGAGCAGCGTGTCGAACCCGGCCTTCGCGGCCCGGTCGACGAGCGCCATCGACTTGTCGCGGTCCTTCCACATGTACAGCTGGAACCAGTTCCTGCCGTGCGGGTTGGCGTCGCGGACGTCCTCGATCGCCGTGGTGCCCATCGTCGAGAGCGAGAACGGGATCCCCGCCCGTCCCGCAGCCCGGGCGCCGGCGCGTTCGCCCTCGGTCTGCATCATCCGGGTGAAGCCGGTCGGCGCGATGCCGAACGGCAGGGCGGTGGACGCGCCGAGCACGTCGCGGGACGTGTCGACCTTCGACACGTCGCGGAGGATGGCCGGGGTGAACTCGATGTCCTCGAACGCCTGCCGCGCGCGGGCGAGCGAGATCTCCGCCTCCGCGGCACCCTCGGTGTAGTCGAACGCTGCCTTCGGGGTGCGTCGGGCGGCGATCGCGCGGAGGTCCCAGATCGTCAGCGCGGAGTCGAGCCGCTGTCGCCGACCCGGCAGCGCGGGCTTCTTGAACTGCATGAGCGGTGCGAGGTCGCGGACGCTCGGCAGCTGCCGCTGCACCCGGACGCGGGCGCTCGAGGCGGGTCCGGTGGAGGCTGCGGGTGCGCCGGTCGCGGGGTCGACGCGGTGCTGGTCGTCGGTGGTGGTCATGCGTGGCTCCTGACGGTGGTGCGGAGGGGTCGGGCGTCCGAGCCCGGAGCGGGTGTGTAGCGGACCGGTTCGGTGGTCCGGGCGACGACGTCGCGGAGTGCTTCCAAGGATGCTCCGCCGAGTCCGGCGAGTCCGTGGGCACGAGCCTGGACGAGGACGTTGCCGAGCGCGGTCGCCTCGACGGGTCCGGCGAGGACGGGCAGTCCGGTTCGGTCGGCGGTGAGCTGGCAGAGCAGGCGGTTCTGCGATCCACCGCCGACGACGTGCACGACCCGGACGTCCTTGCCGGTGACGTCGACGATCGTGCGGAGGGTCTCGGCGTAGGCGACCGCGAGGGACTCGAGGATCGACCGGACGAACTCGGCACGTGAGCCGGGCACCTCCAGCCCGTGCGCGGCGCACCACGCGGCGATGCGCGCCGGCATGTCGCCGGGCGCCGCGAACACGTCGTCGGCCACGTCGAACACGGGGACCGCGGTGGTGACGTCGGCGGCGGAGGCGAGCAGTGCCTCCAGGTCGATCCGTTCGCCGTCTCGTTCCCAGGTGCGGACGCTCTCGGAGAGCAGCCACAGTCCGGAGACGTTCTTGAGGAACCGGACTCGACCGTCGACGCCGCCCTCGTTCGTGCAGTTCGCCTCGCGTGCGGCGTCCGTGACGACGGGTGCATCGAGCTCGACGCCGACCAGCGACCACGTCCCGGAGGAGATGTACGCAAAGTCGGGCTCCGTCGCGGGCACGGCGACGACCGCCGAGGCGGTGTCGTGCGAGCCGACCAGCGTGACCGGGGTGGACGGCCCGGCTCCGACGGCGTCGGCCACGGCGGGCAGGAGCCCACCGAGCTCGACGCCGGGCTGCCCGAGCTCCGGGAAGATGCCCGAGGGCAGCCCGAGCGACCAGCGCAGGTCGTCGGACCACCGCCCGGTGTTGACGTCGAGCAGCCCCGTCGTCGAGGCATTCGTCCGTTCCGCCGCCTGGGCGCCGGTCAGCCAGTAACCGAGCAGGTCCGGGATCAGCAGGGCCCGGTCGCCGCTCTGCAGGAGTCCGTCGCGCAGGTCGGCGTGCAGCTGGAACACCGTGTTGAAGGGCAGGTGCTGCAGGCCGTTGCGCCGGAACAGCGCCTCCTTGCCGATCTTCCGCAACATCGATCGTGACGCCGCGTCGTTCCGTTCGTCGCGGTAGTGGTACGGCTGGTGCGTGATGCGGCCGGCCCGGACGATGCCGTAGTCGACAGCCCACGAGTCGACCCCGATGCTGACGACGTCGTGGTGGCGGGCCAGTGCGTCCCGGAGACCCAGCCGCACCTGCCGGTACAGCTCGAGTGCGTCCCAGTGGAGGGCCTCGCGCTCGCCCTCCCACACCGGTACGGGACCGTTCGCGAACCGGGCGACGTGCTCCATCCGCACGCCGCCACCGTCCACGTGACCGACGATGACCCGACCGCTGGTCGCTCCGAGGTCGACGGCGGCGACGCTGCCGCTGGTGTGCATCGCGCTACCTCAGGAAGGCCGCGGCGACACCGGCGTCCACCGGCACGTGCAGACCTGTCGTGTGGGAGAAGTCGGCAGTGCAGATGGCGTAGACGGCGTTGGCCACGTTCTCGGGTACGACCTCGCGCTTGAGGATGGTGCGCTGCGCGTAGAACTTGCCGAGGTCCTGCTCGTCGACGCCGTACGTCTTCGCGCGGTTCGCGCCCCAGCCGGAGGCGAAGATGCCCGAGCCGCGGACGACGCCGTCGGGGTTGATGCCGTTGACGCGGACGCCGTGCTCGCCGAGCTCGGCCGCGAGCAGTCGAACCTGGTGCGCCTGGTCGGCCTTGGTGGCGGAGTAGGCGATGTTGTTCGGCCCGGCGAAGACGGAGTTCTTCGAGGAGATGTAGACGATGTCGCCGCCGAGGCCCTGCTCGATCAGGACCTTCGCGGCCGCCTTGGACACGAGGAACGAGCCCTTCGCCATGACGTCGTGCTGCAGGTCCCAATCCTGCTCGGTGGTCTCGAGCAGGCTCTTGCTCAGCGAGAGCCCGGCGTTGTTGACGACGAGGTCGAGGCCGCCGAAGTGCAGCAGTGTCGCCTGGATCGCCTGGTCGATGGCGTCCGCGCTCGTGACGTTCGCGACGACACCGATGGCGTGGTCCGGGCCGCCGATCTCGGCCGCTGCGTCCTGCGCCTTGGCGAGGTCGAGGTCGGCGATGACGACGGCGGCACCCTCCGCAGCGAGGCGCTTCGCGATCGCCTTGCCGATGCCGCTCGCCGCACCGGTGACCAGCGCGATGCGGGTCGCCAACTGCTTCGGCTTCGGCATGCGCTGGAGCTTCGCCTCTTCGAGCGCCCAGTACTCGATGCGGAACTTCTCGGCCTCGTCGATCGGCGCGTAGGCGCTCAGCGCCTCGGCGCCCAGCATGACGTTGATCGCGTTGACGTAGAACTCCCCCGCGACCCGGGCGGTCTGGGCGTCCTTGCCGTAGGAGAACATCCCGACGCCCGGGACGAGCACGATGAGCGGGTCGGCGCCGCGGATCGCAGGGCTCTCCGGGGTGGCGTGGCGGTCGTAGTACGCCTGGTAGTCGGCACGGTACTGCTCGTGCAGTTCGCGGAGTCGTGCGACTTGCTCCTCGACGCTCGCCGTGCCGGGGAGGTCGAGGATGAGCGGCTTCACCTTGGTGCGGAGGAAGTGGTCCGGGCAGCTCGTACCGAGTGCCGCAAGTTCTTCAGCACGCGACGACGCCAGGAAGTCGAGGACGACGTCGCTGTCCGTGAAGTGCCCGACGACGGGCTTGTCGTGGCCGGCGATCCCGCGGATCGTCGGCGCGAGTGCGGCTGCACGGGCACGGCGGTCGGTGTCGGGCAGCGCCTCGTAGCCGGGACGGACGGCACCGAACGGCTGGTCCTTGCCGTGCTCGCGGATGTACTGCTCGGCGGTGTCGATGATCCACCGCGAGTTCGCTTCCGTCTCCTCGGACGACGAACCCCAGGCGGTGATGCCGTGGCCGCCGAGGATCGTGCCGATCGCCTCGGGGTGCTGGTCCTTGATCGCGGCGATGTCGAGGCCGAGCTGGAAGCCCGGACGGCGCCACGGCACCCAGACGACCTTGTCGCCGAAGATCCGCTCGGTGAGCTCGGGGCCGTCGGCGGCGGTCGCGATCGCGATGCCGGCATCGGGGTGCAGGTGGTCGACGTGTGCGGCGTCCACGAGGGCGTGCATGGCGGTGTCGATCGACGGCGCGGCACCGCCCTTGCCGAACAGGGTGTGGTCGAACGCGGTGACCATCTCGTCCTCGCGCTCCACGCCCGGGTAGACGTCACGGAGCGCGCGGACCCGGTCGACCCGCAGGACGGCCAGCCCTGGCGGCTCGAGGGTGCCGAGGTCTCCACCGGAGCCCTTCACCCACAGCAGCTCCACCGGTTCGCCCGTGACCGGGTCGGTGTCGGTACCCTTCGCGGACGTGTTGCCGCCGGCGTAGTTCGTGATCCGCGGGTCGGAGCCGAGCGCGTTCGATCGCGCGATGAGCGCGCTGACCGTCTCGCGCGCTGACGTGTGCTGCGTTGCGGGGTCCACCCGTGCCTCCAGGCTGTTCGTCGTCATCGTTTCACGCACCCCATCCGGCCTGGACGCCGCCGACACGGTCCTCAGCGATCTGCTGCTGGTAGCCGGAGTCGAGGTACGCGCGCATCGGGTTCGCGGGCAGTCCACGCGACTCGCGCCACGCGGCGAGGTCGGCGCGGACGTCGGTCTGGAACGCGTCCATGAAGATCTCGTTCGCGCCGAGGACGTCGTGTGCCTCCTGCGCGGCGGTGAGCGCGACGCGGTCGAGGAGCAGCGCGCGAGCGGTCATCTCCTGCACGTTCAGCACCGAGCGGATCTGGCCGGGGATCTTGTCCTCGACGTTGTGGCACTGGTCGAGCATGAAGGCGACGTCCGGGTTGTCGTAGCCGCCACCGCGGATCACCTCGACGAGGATCCGGAACAGCTGGAACGGGTCTGCGGCGCCCACGATGAGGTCGTCGTCGGCGTAGAAGCGGGAGTTGAAGTCGAAGCTGCCGAGCTTGCCGAGCCGGAGCAGCTGCATGACGATGAACTCGATGTTCGTCCCCGGCGCGTGGTGACCGGTGTCGAGGCAGACCATCGCCTTGTCCCCGAGTGCCGCGGTCTGCACGTAGCTCGTGCCCCAGTCGGGGACGTCCGTGTGGTAGAACGACGGCTCGAAGAACTTGTACTCGAGCACGAGCCGCTGGTCGTCGCCGAGTCGGTCGTAGATCGTCGAGAGCGAGTCGTGCAGGCGGTCCTGGCGGGAGCGCATGTCCTCCTGCCCCGGGTAGTTCGAGCCCTCGGCGAGCCAGATCTTCAGGTCGCGACTGCCGGTGGCGTGCATGACGTCGATGCACTGCAGGTGGTGGTCGATCGCCTTCTGACGGGTCTTCTCGTCGACGTGGGTCAGGGCGCCGAACTTGTAGTCGTCGTCCTGGAAGGTGTTCGAGTTGATCGTGCCCAGGCGGACGCCGTGCTCCTCGGCGTGACGCTTCAGGTCGGCGAAGTCGTCGACGAGGTCCCACGGGATGTGCAGCGCGACGGTCGGCGCGAGGCCCGTGTACCGGTGCACCTGCGCGGCGTCGGCAATCTTCTCGTACGGGTCGCGCGGGGTGCCCGGCGTGGAGAACACCTTGAAGCGGGTACCCGAGTTGCCGAACGCCCAGCTCGGGAGTTCGATCTGCTGTCGGGCGAGCTGCTCGGCGATGCCGGCGAAGGTCGGGGTCGATGTCATCGTGCACTTCCTCGTGGTGATTGAATCGTTTCAATGCTAGCGGCGTCGAGACGGTGCTGCAAGCCGTTCGCCGCGGTGAGCTGGTCGTCGAGGTTGAAGACCTCGGGGAGGATCCGAGCGGCCTGGTCTGCGCGGCCGGTGGCGCCGTGGAACAGGTCCTGCATGTGCGCTTCCCAGGCCGCTGCGACCTCGGACGCCGCAAGGGCCGCGTCGGCGTCGGCTACGGACGTGGTCTCGTAGTAGCCGATCAGCAGTCCGTCGTCGTCGAGGAAGAGCGAGTAGTTCCGACGCCCGGCAGCGGCGATGGCCTGCAGCATCGCCGGCCACACCGCCGCGTGCCGCTCCCGGTAGGCATCGAGGTGCCCCACTGCCACCTGGAGACGGAAGCAGACGCGTGTCACGTCGGTCGCGCGTCCCGGCAGGGCGGACGGGAGGCGCGGATCACGCTGGTCGAGGTCGCTCACCGTGGCGTCCGCTCGCCGCGTGGGGTGCGGAGCGACCGCTGGCGCTCGTCGTGCTCGTCCACCGTCCGGGTCGTGCCCGTGAGGCTGGTCACGGTGCCGTAGCGCTCGGCCTCGATGTCCTCGAGCGTCCTGCCCTGTGTCCGGGGTGCCCAGATCGTGCCGACGAGGAACGAGAGCGCGAGCAGGCCGATGATGAGGCCGCCCAGCCCGCGCAGTCCGATGTCCGCCAGGAGCAGCGGGAACCAGATGCTGAGCAGGCCGACCATCACGCGGGCGGCGAGGAAGAGCACGCCTTGGGCGCTGGCGCGGTAGCGGGTTGCGAAGAGCTCGCTGGTCCAGAGCCCGTAGAACGCCTGCGCGCCGATGCCTGACGACACACCCCATGCGATCGCGAAGAAGAGCAGTGTCCCGAGGTTCGCCGGCGCGTAGATGAGCACGGCCCACGCGACGATGGCGAGGACGGCGCCGACGGCGAACAGGACCCGGCGGCTGACCCGGTCGGCGAACCGCATGAAGCCGAAGTACGTCGCGGCGACGGTGCATCCCCAGACGAGCACCTGCAGGCCGTACTGCTCCGGGACGCTCGTGACGCCGGTGGCGGAGTAGACGCGCGGCTGGAAGATGCCGGCCTGCCCGGCGACGGTGTTCCAGAGTGCGTAGACGCCGAACAGGAACAGCATCGCGGTGAGGTTGACGCGCTTGCTGAACAGCTGGGTGATGCCGTGGAAGAAGTTCGCGCTGCCCGCGGCGGCCCGCTCGTCCTTCCAGAGCGTCGACTCGGGCAGGCCGCGTCGGAGCCACCACACGACGGCCGCGACGACGAACAGGTGCGCGAAGATGAGCCTGCTGCCGAGCAGCCCGAGGGGCGCCGCGGCGATGGCGAGCGCGAACCCGACCATCGGTCCGATGGACCAGGCGAGCTGCGCCGTTCCGACGTGGGCGGCGCGCTTGCCGGCCGGTGCCTGCTCGGCGATGTAGGTCCAGCTGGCCGGGACACCGGCGCCGACCGCGATGCCGGTCAGGATGAAGCCGGTCAGGAGCATGCCGTAGCTGCCGGCGAACACGGCGAGCAGGATGCCGAGCACGTAGAGCAGCAGGTCGTAGGTGTAGATGAACTTGCGCCCGTACCGGTCGCACAGCGGTCCGCCGATGATCGCGCCGGCCGCAGCCCCGAAGGCGTTGGCGGAGAGGCTCGCGAGGAGTCCGACCTGCAGGTCGCCGATCCCGAACTGCGCCTGCCAGAGGCTCAGGCTCGTGGCGATCGCGATGATCGACCCCGACTCGATGTAGTTCGACATGGCGACGGAGATCGTCGCCTTCCAGCCCGTGGTGTTCCGGGCTCCGATGCGGACCGCCATTGGTCCTCCGTTCGCAGGTTCGGCTCTGAATCGTTTCAACGGTGGTGCTGCGAGGAATGTACTCGGCGCTGCAAGCGGGTGCAAGCGGTGCTGTGCTGCACCGGTTCCGACGGCGGGGGTGCCAGGATGGCGACATGGCAGTGAGCGTGCGGGAGGTCGCAGCGCGCGCAGGCGTGTCGCTCGGGACGGTCTCGAACGTCCTGAACCGGCCGGACAAGGTGGCGCCGGCCACGGTCGAGCGGGTGCAGACCGCCATCGAGGAACTGGGCTTCGTGCGGAACGACTCGGCCCGTCAGCTGCGTGCCGGTCGGAGCTCGACCGTCGGCTTCATCGTCCTCGACGGAGGCAACCCGTTCTTCACCGACGTCGCACGCGGAGCAGAGGACGCCGCGCTCGCAGCCGGACTCGCCGTCCTCATCGGCAACTCCGACGAGTCGGCGAAGCGCGAACGCACCTACGTCGACCTGTTCGAGGAGCGACGCGTCGCCGGCCTGCTCATCTCCCCCGCAGGCGACGACCTCTCGCGCCTCGCCCGCCTCCGCGACCAGGGCACGGCGGTGGTCCTGGTCGACCGGCGCGCCGACGATGAGCACTTCGCATCCGTGTCGGTCGACGACGTCGCAGGGGGGCGCATCGCCGTCGAACACCTCGCCGCCGTCGGGCGCCGCCGCATTGCGTTCGTCGGGGGTCCGTCGAGCATCCGCCAGGTCGCCGACCGTCTCGCGGGCGCGCGGGCCGCTGCGGCCGCAGCAGGCATCGGACTCGAGGTCCTCCCGACCCGGTCACTCTCGGTGCTCGAGGGCCGTCGCATCGGAGAGGCGCTGCGGGAGCGTCCCGCACACGAGCGCCCGGACGCCGTCTTCGCAGCGAACGACCTGCTCGCCGTGGGTCTCGAGCAGGCGTTCGTCATGCGGGGTTCCGTCGCGGTCCCCGAGGACGTCGCCATCGTGGGTTACGACGACATCGCCTTCGCCGAGGCCGCGGTCGTCCCGCTCACCTCCGTCCGACAACCGGCACAGGACATCGGTCGCCGCGCCATCGAGCTGCTCGTCGCACAGGTCGAGCACGGCCAGGACATCGACCTCGAGCGGGTCGAGTTCGCGCCGGAACTCGTCGTCCGTCAGTCGACCGTGCCGACGGACTGACCGACGCGGGTCGTCGCCGTCGCGCCCGCCGCCTACCATCGGAGCATGGCGCAGATCCCGCGGCGGAGCGCCCCACCGAGCGTGCACCACGTCGCGGCACGGGCAGGGGTGTCGCTCGCGACGGTCTCCAACGTGATCAACCACCCGGAACGCGTCTCCGATGCGACAGCCAGCCGGGTGCGCGACGCGATCTCGGCGCTCGGGTACACGCCGAACCACAACGCGCGCGCGCTCGCCTCCGGACGCACGCGGAGCGTCGGCCTGGTGCTCTCGTCGCTGCGCAACTCGCTCTTCACCGACATGGTCAGCGGCGCGAACGACGCAGCGCGTGAGCACGGCCTCACCCTGCTCATGGCCAGTGCCGAGAACGACACGACACGACAGGGCGAGCACCTCGCCTTCATGGAGAGTGCGCGCGTCTCCGGCATCCTGCTCGCCTCGATGACCGAGTCGGCTGACCAGGTGACCGCCGTCCGGCAGCACGGTCTGCCGGTCGTCTACGTCAACTACGAGCCGTCGACCGTCGAGGCATGCTCGGTCATCGTCGACAACGAGCGCGCCGGCTACATCGCCGGCACCCACCTCATCGAGCAGGGCTGTCGGCGCATCGGGTTCGTGAGCGCGCGACCGGACCTCCAGCCGGTGGCGCGTCGCCGCGTCGGGCTGCTGCGTGCGATCGCCGAGCACCCGGACGTCACGCTCGTCGAGGTCGACGCCGGGGACATCGATCCACCCGGAGGAACCGACGCAGGCGCCCGCATCGCCGCGATGCCGGCGCACGAGCGACCCGACGGCGTGCTCGGGGTGACCGACCTGCTCGCGATGGCGGTGGTCACCGAGCTGCGTGCAGCGGGCATCCGCGTCCCCGAGGAGATCCCGGTGTCGGGCTGCGACCACAACTCGGTCGCCTGGGGCGGTGCGGTCCCGCTCACGTCGGTGACCCAGCACGGTCAGGACATGGGAGTAGCGGCACTCGCCCTGCTCCTCGCCGAGATGACCGAGGGGCGGGACCACGTCCACCGCACGGTCGTCCTCGACAGCGAGCTGATCGCCCGCGAGAGCACGGTCGGGCGGACGCGAGCCGCCGACGCGCGGCGGAGCACCTCACCCTGCGACCCGCGTCGCACCGAGGCGTGAGCAGCGCTCGGAGCGGGCACCCACCGGTCGCGTAACAAATCTCGCTGATCGATTGACACGCTTCAACGCGCGTGGTTCCATTCCGGTTGAAACGCTTCAATTACACTCCTGCGGCTCGCACCGACGCCCGCCGCAGATCCGTTTCACCCCGGGTTCCCCGAGCCCGGGCCTTACGAGGAGGTAAGGAAATGCCAGCACTCTCCCCGCGCCGGACATCGCTCAAGTGGCTCGCCATCGGCGGCGCACTCGCACTCATCGGCAGCACCGCAGCGTGTTCGTCGGGCGGCTCCGCCGACACCGGCGGGAAGACCGAGATCACCTACCAGGTCGACAACTCGACGGCGACCGCCGCGACGACGAAGGCCCTGGTGGCTGCATTCGAGAAGGCCTACCCCGACATCAAGGTCAAGGTCGACACCCGCCCCCAGGGCACCGACGGCGACAACCTGGTCAAGACGCAGCTGTCCACCGGCGAGATGTCGGACGTCCTCAGTTACAACTCCGGCTCGCTCCTGCAGGCGCTGAACCCCGACAACACCCTCGTCGACCTCTCCGACGAGAGCTGGGCCAAGGACATCGACGACCAGTACCGCGTGACCGTCAGCACGGACAAGGGCATGTACGGCGCACCGTTCCTGTCCTCCTTCGCCGGCGCGATGCTCTACAACAAGAAGGTCTACGAGAAGCTCGGCCTGAGCGTCCCGACCACGTGGGACGAGTTCATCAGCAACAGCGAGAAGATCAAATCCGCCGGCGGCGTCGCTCCGGTCATCCAGACGTACGGCGAGACCTGGACGAGCCAGCTGCTCGTCCTCGGCGACTTCGCGAACGTGACCGCGCAGCAGTCCGACTGGGCTGAGAAGTACACCGCCCACGAGGAGTCGTACACGAAGGAGCCCGCGCTGGCCGGCTTCGAGCACCTCGCCGAGATCAAGGACAAGGACCTCCTCAACGAGGACTACGCCTCCGCCACCCAGGCGAACGGGCTCAAGATGCTCGCCGACGGCACCGGCGCCCAGTACCCCATGCTCACCAGCGCCATCGCGACCATCCAGCAGGACAACCCGGACGCGGTGAACGACATCGGCGCGTTCGCCATCCCGGCCGACGACGCCGACGACACCACGCTCACGCAGTGGCAGCCGAACAGCCTCTACATCCCGAAGACAGCCGAGGGTGACAAGCTCGAAGCCGCGAAGAAGCTCGTCGCCTTCGCGAACTCGTCCGAGGGATGCAAGGTGCAGAACGACACCAGCACGCCGGGCGGCCCGTACGCGATCAGCTCGTGCACGCTCCCGGACTCCGTCCCGCCGATCGTCTCCGACGTCGCGAAGTACGTCTCCGACAAGAAGGCCGGGTCCGCGCTCGAGTTCCTCTCCCCGATCAAGGGCCCGAACCTCGAGAAGATCTGCGTGCAGGTCGGCTCGGGCATCTCCTCGGCAGCGGTCGGAGCGAAGCAGTACGACCAAGACGTCGTGCAGCAGGCCCAGCAGCTCGGCATCAAGGGCTGGTGACGACGGTGACCGCGACCCTCACGACGGCGGCGGCGCCGCCGCAGATCCTCAAGGCCGGCCCCGGGCCAGCCCGCAAGCGGATGCGCTCGTACTACCCGGCCTGGTTCTTCATCCCGGCGATCGCGCTGTACGTCGTGTTCTTCGCGGTCCCGACCTTCGCGGGGTTCTACTTCTCCCTCACCCGCTGGACGTTGTTCGACCAGACCTTCATCGGCTTCGACAACTTCGTCCGGTTCTTCCAGGACCCGCAGCTCGTCTCCGGGTTCGTGCACACGTTCCAGTACGGGTTCGTGACGAGTGTCGCGAAGGTGGTCCTCGGACTCGCCCTCGCCCTGCTCCTCACGAGCCCGGTACTGGGGCGCGGCTATCTACGCGCCGTCGTGTTCTTCCCGGTGCTCGTCTCCACGATCGGGATCGGCATCACGTTCAAGGCGCTGCTCGACCCGTTCCACGGCATCGTCAACGGCGTGCTCGGCTCGGTCGGCCTCCCCACCCCCGGGTGGTTGACCGATCCGGCGTTGGCCCTGTGGAGCGTTGCCGCGGTGGACATCTGGAAGGGCGTCGGCATCGCGACGCTCATCTTCATCGCCGGCATCGTCGCCATCCCGCAGGAGTACTTCGAAGCAGCCCGCGTCGACGGCGCGAGCGCATGGACGATCTTCCGGAACATCACCCTGCCGTTGTCGCGTCCGGCGATGGGGACGGTCATCATCCTGTCCCTCATCGGCGGGCTGCGGTCCTTCGACCTGATCTGGGCGATGACCGGCGGCGGTCCCGGGTTCACCAGCGACGTCATCGCGAGCGTGATCTACAAGCAGTACCAGGCCGGCTTCTACGGCCTGTCGACCGCGGGGAACGTCGTCCTGTTCGTCGTCGTCACGGCGATCATGGTGCCCATCTCATGGCTCATCAACCGCAAGGAGGCGGAACTGTGACCACCATCGCCGACCGACGGCTCACCGCAGTCTCCTCCAGGCGGAACACGAGGGAGACCACCCGGAAGTGGGTCGTCGGCAGCATCGCCATCGTCGTCAGCTTCGTGGTGTTCCTCGTCCCGTTCACCTTCATCCTGCTCCAGGCGATGAAGTCCCCGGCCGAGGCGAACGAGCTCGGCTTCACGCTCCCGACGCAGTTCCAGCTGTGGCAGAACCTGGCCGCCGTCCTGAGCTCCGGCGACGGGGGCATCCTGCGGGCCTTCCTCAACAGCGCGGTCCTGACCGTCGGGAGCGTCGCCATCATGGTGGTGTTCTCGGCCATGGTCGGGTACACGCTGCAGCGCCGACCGAGCCAGTGGAACGGGGTCATCAACTTCTTCGTCCTCGCCGGCCTGATCGTCCCGCCCGCGATCGTCCCGACGATCTGGGTGCTCCAGGGGCTCAACCTGTTCAAGACGATGGGCGGGATGATCCTCGTCGAGGCGACCTTCGGCCTGTCGTTCTGCATCCTGCTGTTCCGCGCCTTCGTCGCCACCATCCCGAAGGAGCTCGACGAAGCCGCGGTCCTCGACGGAGCCGGACCGATCCGACTGTTCTTCGGCGTGGTGCTGCCACTGCTCAAGCCGGTCATCATCACCGTGGTGCTCGTCCAGTCCGTGACGGTGTTCAACGACTTCACGAACCCGCTCTACTTCCTGCCGGGCGCCGAGAACCAGACCGTCCAACAGACGCTGTTCTCGTTCCAGAGCCAGTCGGTCAGTCAGCTGAACCTGCTCTTCACCGACGTGCTGCTCATCACGATCCCGCCACTGGTCCTCTACATCTTCTTCAACCGGCAGATCGTCGCCGGCATGACCAGCGGCGCCGTCAAGGGCTGACGCCCGACACCATCCGGGAGGCGCGTCTCGCCTCCGCCGGACCATCCACGTCCGTGGGCGGCCCGGTCCCCGAACCCGACACCGGTCGACGACGACCGGTGTCGTGAAAGGACCAGACCCCATGACCAACTGGACCGCATCGTTCCTCGCGAGCGACCACGACCTCGGCAGCGCACCGATCCTGCGCCGGGAGTTCACCCTCGACGACGGCCACGGCGCCGTAGCGAACGCCACCCTCCGGATGAGCGCCCTCGGTGTCGTCGAGGCGTGGATCGACGGGCAGCGCGTCTCCGACCACCTGCTCGAACCCGGCTGGACGAGCTACGAATGGCGTGTCCGTGTCGTGTCCCACGACGTCACGCAACGCCTCGCCCATGACGAGCCCGGACGCACCTCGGTCCTCGCCCTCGTCGTCGGCAAGGGCTGGGCCCTCGGTCGGCTCGGGTGGAGCGGCAAGGGGGCGTGGTACGCCGATGAGCACGCGGGCGCCGCCGAGTTGCGCATCGAGTTCGAGGACGGACACGAGCAGGTGATCGCGACGGACACCGACTGGCAGGCGGTCCCGAGCGGGATCACGGCCGACGACCTGTACGACGGGCAGGACATCGACGCGGGGGTGTCCGACGCGTGGCAGCGCCCCGGCCCGCTCGACGGCGCGAGCGGCGTACGTGCCGTCGACCTCGGTGAGCGCCAGCTCGTTGCCGACACCGTACCCCCGGTGCGACCGCTCGCTGAGATCGCCCCGGTCGAGGTCTGGACGAGCCCGTCCGGTGCCACACTCATGGACTTCGGTGTCAACCTCGTCGGGTGGCTGCGTGTGCGCGCCAGCGGCACCGCCGGCACGGTCCTCACCCTGCGGCACGCCGAGGTCCTCGAGCACGACGAGCTCGGCCTCCGTCCGCTGCGCACTGCCGAGGCGACGGACCACCTCACCCTGAGCGGTGGCGACGAACCGGACGTGTTCGAGCCCCGGTTCACCTTCCACGGCTTCCGGTACGCGTCCGTCGACGGGTGGCCAGGGACGCTCGACGAGCTCTGCGACGCGGTCACCGCTGTGCAGGTCGGCTCCGACCTCACCCGCACCGGAACGTTCTCGTCCAGCCACGACCTGCTGAACACCTTCCACGACAACGTGGTGCGTGGCATGCAGGGGAACTTCCTCAGCGTCCCGACCGACTGCCCACAGCGTGACGAACGCCTCGGCTGGACCGGCGACATCGCCGCGTTCGCCCCGACGGCGTCGTACCTGTTCGACACGAAGGCATTCCTCAGCGACTGGTTGCGCGACGTCTGGCTGGAACAGCAGCACGCCGACGGGATCATCCCGTTCGTCGTCCCGGACGTGCTGAAGTACCAGCCGGCGGAGGACTTCCCCGATCCGGACGCCACCGCGGTCTGGTCGGACGCCGGGGTCTGGGTGCCGTGGACGCTGTACCAGGCGTACGGCGACGCGACCGTGCTCGAGGAGCAGTTCGACTCGATGGCCGCCCACCTCCGACGGATCCGCGACCACCTCTCCCCCGAGGACCTGTGGGACACCGTCTTCCAGTTCGGCGACTGGCTCGACCCGGACGCCCCGCCGGAGGACCCAGCGGCCGCGAAGGCTGACAAGGGCGTCGTCGCGACGATCTGCGCGTTCCGGTCCGCCACCCTTGTGGCAGAGGCGGCCGACGTCCTGGGCGGCCACGAGGCAGAGGGGGCGGAGTTCCGGGAACTCGCCGGACGCCTCCAGGCCGCGTTCCGCACCCACTACCTGCAGGACGACGGCCGGATCCTGTCCGACTGCACGACCGTCTACACGCTGGCGATCGTGTTCGGGATCCTCGACGCCGAGGACGAGCAGCGGGCGGGCGACCGGCTCGCCGAACTGGTCGCGGCGTCCGGGTACCGGATCTCCACCGGTTTCGCCGGCACGCCGTTCATCACCGACGCGCTCACGCAGACCGGGCACCTCGACGACGCGTACCGGCTCCTGCTGCAGACCGAGTGCCCGTCGTGGCTCTACCCGGTCACGATGGGGGCGACCACGGTGTGGGAGCGGTGGGACTCGATGCTGCCCGACGGCACCATCAACCCGGGACAGATGACCTCCTTCAACCACTACGCACTCGGCGCCGTGGCGGACTGGACGCACCGCGTGGTCGGCGGGTTGACGGCGACGGCTCCCGGCTACGCGTCGGTGCGCATCGCCCCGCAGCCCGGCGGTGGCCTGATGTGGGCATCGACGTCGATCGACAGTGTGCACGGGACGATCGCCGTGCGGTGGGAACTCGTCGACGGTGAGCTCGTCGTCGAGGCGACGGTGCCGGAGGGAGTCAGCGCGGTCGTCGCCCTCCCGGGCGCCGAGGAGCAGGCGGCACCGACCGGCACCAGTACGTTCCGCGCTCCCGTGGGAGCTGCCGTGTGAGGTGACGCGCGCAGGAGACGGACGGGAGGCGCGGTGCCGGCTGGCATCGCGCCTCCCGTCCGTCTCCTGCGATCAGAGAGCAGCCAGCCCCGCCCACACGGCACTGCGCTGGTCGTCCTCCAAGCCGTCGGTCGCCAGCGGCAGCACCTGTCCGAACGGGATCGGACGAGCCATGTCGACCATCGGGTTGCTCGTGATGCCGGGGATCGCTCGCTCGAGTACCGCGACGGCGGCAGGGTCTCCGAGGAGATCTCCGAAGACCGTCCGCTCTGGGTCCAGACGGCCCCAGGTGAGGCCTGATGCCGGGTCGGGCGTCTCGACGGCGTCCGGAGCCGAGGTCCGCTCGTACCGTGGACGTGGGGCCACGACCGGCAGGTCGCTCTCCCACGAGTGCGCGCCCGGCTCGGCCTCCACCACGCGACCGTCCGGCAGGTGGACGGTCGCGGCGACCCCGTCAGGCGTCTGTGTCCGGAGCCGCATCCGGCCGTCCTGGACCTCCCAGCGCGAGCGGACGAGGCCGTGTCGCGTCTCGATCGATCCTTCGGCCCAGGTCACGCGCGGGTCGGGTCGTGGGCGGAACGTGACGGACCGGTACCCGGGTGCGGCGGGGGCGATGCCGGCGACGACGGTGTGCAGGAAGTCGATGACGGCGCCCTTCGAGTAGTGGTTGAGCGACTCGTGCGGTCGACCGTCTGCGTCGATGCCGTTCCACGCTTCCCACACCGTCGTCGCCCCACGCTCGAGCATCACCATCCAACCGGGTTCGCCGTCCTGGAAGAGGACGTTGTGCGCCACGTCGGCGTAGCCGTGTCCGGCGAGGACGGGCAGCAGCATCCCGGTAGACAGGAACCCCGTGCCGAGGTGGTTGCCGTTGCGTTCCACGAGCTCGACGAGCGCGTCGGCAGTCGGCTCGACGAGCTCGGCCGGGACGAGCCCGAATGCGAGAGCGCGGACGTGGTTCGCCTGCGTCGGGACGGTCAGGGTGCCGTCGTCGTCGAGGAACTCGGTCCGCCACGCCTCGACCACCCGCGTGGCGAGTGCGCTGTAGCGCTCCGTCGCCTCGACGTCACCGAGGACGGACGCTGCGTCGGCGACGAGTTGCGCCGAGCGTGCGAAGTACGCCGTCGCCACGATGGCCGGGTCCGCCTGCGGTGAGAACGGGACGTCCGGCTCCAGCCACTCGCCCCAGTGCCAGCCGGTGTCCCAGATGTACTGCTCGTGTTCCTGCGCTGCGCCGCGGGCCGCCCGGCTCGCGTGTCGCCCGGAGCGTGCGGTCGCGGCGACGAAGTCGACCCACGCGGTCATCGCCGGGAAGCTCTCCTCGAGCACCGCGGGATCGCCGTAGGCGCGGAAGAGCTCCCACGGGATGATGGTCACGGCGTCGCCCCAACCGGCGGACCCGTCGAAGGAGATCGGGACGACGGGTTCGGCTTCGATCCCACAGTCCGGTGCGACGTTCGTCACCTTGCCGTCGGCGTGCTGGTCGTCGCGGAGGGACTGCAGCCACTTGGCCGCGAAACCGTCGATGTCGTCGAGGAACGCCGCCGAACGGGCGAAGATCTGGAAGTCGCCGGTGTACCCCCACCGCTCGCGTTGCGGGCAGTCGGTGGGGACGTCGAGGGTGTTCGACCGCCACGATGCGACGGCGATGCGGTGGAGCGCGTCGAGTCGGTCGTTGCTGCACGCAAACGATCCGGTGTGGCGCATGTCGGACCGGACCTGGTGCGCGACGAGGTCGTGCTCCTCCAGATCGTGGTGGAGTCCGTCGACGGCGACGTAGCGGAACCCGTGGGACGTGTGACGCGGTTCGAAGACGTCGCCGGGCACCCCGCGTAACGTCACCCGGTCGACCTGACCCACCGGCAGCGGTGGCAACCCGGGCAACACCGTGATGTCGAGGTGGTCGAGCGTCAGGTCGCCCTCCGGATCCAGAGCCTCACCGTGCGTGAGGACGACGGTGGTGTCGGCCGGCCCGAGCGCGCGGAGTTCGACCCAGCCGTTGAGGTCCTGCCCGAAGTCCACGATCTGCCGGCCGCTCGGCAGCCGCTCGATGCGCACCGGTCGGTACTGCTCGGCCTTCCGGACCGGCGGCGCCGGCGAGTACCCGAGCCTGGACCGGTCCTTCGTCAACGGGCCCGTCGAGAGCACCACCGGCCCCCACACGGTCCGTCCGGTGTGGCGCAGGTCGGTCGTCTGCCCGTCCATCAGGTCCGCGGCGACGATGGTGCCGAGTCCGGTCTCCCAGCTGTCGTCGGTCACGACGGAGAACGCGCTGTCCTCGAGACGACCGGTCAGCGCGGCGAGCAACGCGGTCTCCGTCCCGAAGCTGTCCGGTACCCGGTGGGCGCCCGTGCGTCCGCGGAACCACCCGTCGCTCAGCACGACGGTGAGCTCGTTCTCCCCCGATCGGAGGAGGGCCGTGACGTCGTACTGCTGGACGTAGAGCGTCTTCGCGTAGCTGGTGAGTCCCGGAGTGAGTTCCTGGTCGCCGACGCGGGTGCCGTTGATGAACGCCTCGTACACGCCGTGCGCGGTGATGGTCAGCTGCGCCTCGTGCACCGGCCCCTGGAGCTCGAAGGTCCGTCGGAAGACGGGAGCTGGTCGACACCCTGCGGGTGGGACGGACCCGGGGCGGCTGATCCACTTCGCGTCAGCGAGGTGCTCCGCCGCGGAGACCTGGTCGATGAGGGCGTTCTGCAAGTCGTTCTTCCCGTTCGGTGAAGGCGCGCTGCGCGGCGCGCGGTGAGGCGATCAGCTCCGGAGCGCGCGGAGGACGAAGCGGAGGGCACGAGCGCCCTCAGGTGTTGCGGGACCGAGCAGACCGATGGCGTGGTTGGCGTCCGGGGCGTAGCTGAGGCTTCCGAGGTTCCCGCTCGCGGTGAGCGCGCGGTGCAGTCCGAGCGCGTCCGGCAGGAGGATGTCCCGCCCTCCGGTGACGATGTGGACGGGTGGGAGCCCTTCCATCGGGCCGTGCACGGGGCTCACCTCGGGATCCGAGGTGGCAGCGCCAGCTGCCCAGACGACGCCCCACGCGCGGAGCTCGTCGGCGCGGAGGATGACGTCCCAGTCGGCGAGCGCTCCGATCGCGGGTTTGGTGAGTTCGACGTCGATCCACGGGCTGAGGAGGATCAGGGTCCGTACGCCTCCGGGCTGCCGCTGGACCGCGCCGAGGGCGAGACCGCCGCCGGCGGAGTCGCCCATCACGTGGACGTTGCTGGGACCGTACGTCGTGATGGCCTCGTCGAGGACCGATCGGACCAAGGCGTGTGCCGCCGCGGCGTCGCCCTGCGGTGCGACCTGGTACAGCGGGACGACCGCGTCCACGCCGCCGCGGCGGACGAACCGAGCAACGGCGGTCCAGTGGGACGGAGACACGGGCTGCGCGTAGCCGCCTCCGGGGAGGAACACGAGCGCTCGTCGAGCGTTCGCGGCTCGAGCCCGGAGGGTGACGACGGGTCGTCCCTGCACCTGCCGCTCCTCGACACGGACCTGCTTCCGGACGCCGGCCGGGATGTCCGCCGGCTCAGGTGCGCCGTCTCGGCGGCGGTGCTGGACCGCTGCTTCGACGGAACCGGCTTCGTCGCTGTGCGTGATGACGCGACGGAGGATCCCGTCGAGCAGGAGTGCGCGGAGGGACATGCGTGTTCTCGTTCCTGGTACCGCAGGCGGCACGACGACCGTTGTACCGCCTGCGGGGAGGGGTCAGTAGTGCGTGCCGCCGTCGATGCGGACCTCGGTGCCCGTGATGAACCGACCGTCGTCGCTCGCGAGCATCGCGACCACGCCCGCGACCGTGTCAGGGCCGGCGAAGCCCTGTCCGAGGCCGGGCTGTAGTTTCATCATGAGCATCAGGTCGGCGTCCTCGGGGAGACCCGGTCCGACGGACTGCCGGCTCGCGCCGCTGCCGTCGGTCATCCCCGAGGAGATCGATCCGGGCTGCACGGCGGTGAACCGGACACCCTGCTTCGAGTACTCGGCCGCCAACGCGTGGGTCATCGACTGGATGCCACCCTTGCTGGCGGCGTACGCCGCCATGTACGGGTGCGCGAAGCCGGCGGACGTGGAGCTGAAGTTCACCACGGCGGCGCCGTCGGCGTCGAGCAGTGCCGGCAGCGCCTCGCGGATCACGAGGAAGGTCCCGATCAGGTTGACGCGGATGACCCTCTCGAAGTCGGACAGCTGCATCTCGTGCGTGTGCGCGGACCGCAGGATGCCGGCCGCGTTCACGAGCGAGTCGAGCCCGTGGAGCAGTTCGACGGCCCGGGCGACGCCGTCGCGGACGGACTCCTCGTTCCCGATGTCCATGACGACGGTCTGCAGTCGTGCCGCGTCGCCGCCGGCCTTGGCTCGCGTGTCGTCGAGGCCGGTGTCGCTGATGTCGGCCGCGACGACCTGCGCGCCCTCGGCGAGGAACCGCAGGACGGTGGCCTGCCCGATCCCGGATCCGCCCCCGGTGATCAGGACGCGGCGGTCTTGGTGTCGTTGCATCGTCTGGTACTCCTGGTCCTCGGCCGGTCAGGCCGTCGTCGTGGTGTTCGCCACGTCGGCGTCCGACGCTGCGGTGGTCGCAGTGTGGGTGGTGGTCGCCGGCTGCTGGTCGGTCGCGCTCTGCCGGCTGAGCGCCATGAGCGACTCCAGCGCCTCCGGCGGGAAGAGGTTGCCGACGAACGCGAGGAACTGCTGCATCGGCATCGACTCGACCATGCGGAGCTGGTCCTCCTGCTCCGCCATCTGCTCGCGCTGGTCCTCCGGGATCGCCGCGGCCATGCCCTCGCGCATGACGGGGCCCACCACGGGGTGGCCGAGCCACTCGCCGATGGTCGAGTCCATGGTGAGCGGAGCGAGACGAGTCTCACCGACGAGGGTGAGCTGCTGCTCGGCGACGATGGTGTCCGCGTCGGTCCCGACCTGCACGGTGTAGTCGCCGGGGGCCACGACCCAGTCCCGCTCGACGGAGTCCCAGTACGCGAACGCGCGACGGTCCAGCTCGAAGCGGACCGTGGTGGACTCACCCGGCGCGAGGTCGACCTTCGCGAATCGTCGGAGCTCCCGCACCGGACGCCGCACCGGACCGGCCTCGGTCGCCACGTAGAGCTGGACGACGTGTGCACCAGCGACCGGGCCGCTGTTCGTCACCGTGACCGACGCCTCGACCGTGGTCTCGTCGACGACGCGCGCCTCGAGGAGGTCGGTGGAGAAGGTCGTGTACGACAGCCCGTACCCGAACGGGTAGCGCGGCAGCACCCCGAGGGACGAGTGGTACCGGTACCCGACGAAGACACCCTCGCCGTACCGGACGTGTCCCTGCTCCCCTGGGAAGTTGAGGAAGCTCGGTGTGTCGGTGAGCTGCTGCGGGATCGTCTCGGCGAGGTGTCCGGACGGGTTCGCCACGCCGTAGAGCAGGTTCGCCAGCGCGGAACCCGCGGCCTGCCCCAGCAGGAACCCGTCGAGCACGGCGTCGACGTCGTCGTGCCACGGGTCGAGGGCCACGACACCGCCGTGCGAGAGCACGACGACGGTCTTCGGCGCCACCGCGGCGACCGCGCGGATCAGGGCGACCTGCTCCGCGGGCAGGTCGATGCCCTCACGGTCGAAGCCCTCCGACTCGTCCGCCTCGGCGAGGCCGACGAACACGACGGCGACCTCGCTCGTCCGAGCCAGTTCGACCGCTTCGGCGCGCAGCGTCTCGCCGTCGTCATGGCCGGTTCCCGGGGCGAAGGCGAGCTGCTGTCCGAGTCGTTCGGCGTGCTGCTGCATCGCCTCGAGCGGCACGTCGACGCGGGTCGGGTTGATGTGCGAGCTCCCGCCGCCCTGGAAGCGTGGCTCGACGGCGAACCTGCCGATGACCGCGACGGAGGCCGCCCGGTCGAGCGGCAGGACGCCGCCCTCGTTGCGGAGGAGCACGGCGGATCCCTCGGCGAGTTCACGCGCGAGGGTGTGACCGGCGTCCGCCTCGAGTTCGCCCTCTGCGTCCGCGACGAGTTCGGTCAGCGCCAGGACGCGGGCGACCGACTGCTCGACGGCGTCCGCTGAGAGCTCCCCGCTCTGCACCGCGTCGACGATCTCGGCGTCGGTACGGCCACCGCTGCCGGGCATCTCGAGGTCCATGCCGGCAGCGACGCCGGCGACGCGGTTGCTCACGGCCCCCCAGTCGGAGACGACAGCACCGGTGAAGCCCCAGTCGTGCCGGAGGACGTCCGTGAGCAGCCAGTGGTTCTCGGACGCGTAGACGCCGTTCACCTTGTTGTAGGAGCACATGACCGTCGCGGGCGCAGCCTCTGTCACGACCCGTTCGAACGCCGGCAGGTAGAGCTCGCGCAACGTGCGCTCGTCGACGTCGGCGCTGACGCGCATCCGGTCGGTCTCCTGGTTGTTCGCCGCGAAGTGCTTCACCGAGGCGCCGACACCGGCGGCCTGCAACGCGGTCACGTAGTCCGCGCCGAGGACGCCGGACAGGTACGGGTCCTCGCTGTAGTACTCGAAGTTCCGGCCGCACAGGGGGCTCCGCTTGATGTTGACGCCGGGGCCGAGCACGATGTGCACGCCCAGCGCGCGCGCCTCGGAGGCGATCTGCGAGCCCATGCGCGCCGCGGCCGTCGGGTCCCAGCTCGAGCCGATGGCGACGGCCGGCGGGAAGCACGTGGCCGGCTCGCTGTGGTTGATGCCGAGGTGGTCCGCACCGGCACGCTGCATACGCACGCCGTGCGGGCCGTCGGTCATGACGACGGACGGCACACCGTGCTCCGGCATCGCCTTCGTGGACCAGAAGTCGCGCCCGGAGAGCAGGGAGGCCTGCTCCTCGAGGGTGAGGTCGCTCGGATCGGTGTTCATGCGGAGACCGCTTCCTTGGTGCTGGAGCCGCTGACGGCGGCGATGACGTCTTCGAGGTCCGTGCGCATGGCGGAGGAGTCGCCGGGGATGAAGTCGAGCATCGTGCTCAACGAGATGCCCGCAGCTTCCGGCGCCGTCGCGTCGATCGGGATGCCGGGAAGGTGTCGGGCGAACACCTCCGAGATCCGCGCCCACACGGTCGGGCTCGCGCCGAGCTTCGACAGCGGCGTGTCCATCGTGACGACGGACGCCGTCGGGTCGTCCGCGAGTGCGTACTCCCACTCGTGGGTCCCGCCCTCGACCTGTTCTACGAGGCCTTCCGCGTGCAGCGGCGGGACGATCTCGGCACTGGTGCCGTCCGGGAGCGTGACCGCCAGGCGACCGCGGCCGTCCTCGAGGGACCAGGACACCTCGATGCGACCGTCGACGACGTCGTGGACGAGCGAGGCGCTCGTCAGCCCGACGCCGGGCAGCGGGGCGATGCGGACGCTGCGGTAGCCGGGCGCGGTGGCGGTGAGGCCGCCGATCGTCCGGTGCATCCAGTCGGCGACGGCACCGAGGGCGTAGTGGTTCAGCGAGGTCATCCCCGAGGGGTTGATCGTACCGTCCTGGCGGACCGAGTCCCAGCGCTCCCAGATCGTGGTCGCGCCCATGGAGACCGGGTAGAGGAACGACGGGCACCGCTCCTGCGTGAGGAGCAGGTACGCCTCCTCGAGGTGCCCGGTGCTGCTGAGCGCGTCGGTGACCAGCGGTGTGCCGGCGAACCCGGTGGAGATCGTGTAGCCGTTCTTCGCGACGACGTCCGCCAGTCGGTCGCCGGCGTGCGCCCGCTGCTCGGGGTCGAGCAGGTCGAAGACGATCGCCAGGGCGTACGCGGTCGCGCTCTCGTTGGTGAGGCGGCCGGCCGGCGTGACGTACTCCCGCAGGAATCCGGCACGGACGCGGTCGGCGAGCGCCGTGAACTCCGCCGCGTCCTCAGACGCGTCGAGGACCTCGGCAGCCTGTGCCATCTCACGGGCGACCTTCGCGAAGTAGGCGGTGGCCACGAGGTGCCGGTCGGTCTTGCCGCCGGCCGGGTTCTCGTCGGGTGCGTCCGGGTCGAGCCAGTCGCCGTACTGGAACCCGGACGACCACGTCGCGTGCTCGTCGAGTCGGCCGGCGACGTCGCGGACGAAGGACGTCATCGACTCGTAGGAACGCTCGAGGATCGCTGCGTCACCGTAGTGCTGGTAGAGCGTCCAGGGCAGGCTGACGGCGACGTCGCTCCACAACGCAGTCGGCGTCGACGCGTTCGACAGGACGTCCGGGACGACCCACGGGACGAAGCCCTTCTCCTGCTGTTCGAGCGCGAGGTCGCGCAGCCAGGAGCCGAGCACGCCGCGGACGTCGTACAGGAAGGACGCCGTCGGGGCGAAGGCGTTGATGTCGCCGGTCCAGCCGAGGCGCTCGTCGCGCTGCGGGCAGTCCGTGGGGACGCCGACGAAGTTGTCGCGCATGGACCAGACGACGTTCTCGTGCAGGCGGTTCAGCCGCTCGTCTGAGGTGGTCAGCCACCCGGTGCGGCGCATGTCGGTGTGGACCACGACCGCGCGGAAGGCCGCTCCCAGGTCGTCGCCCTCCCAGCCGTCGACCTGGACGTAGCGGAAACCGTGGAAGGTGAAGCGGGGCTCCCACTCCTGGTCGGCTCGGCCGTTCCCGGTGTAGACGTCGGTGGCCTTCGCGGTACGGAGGGTCTCGAGGTCGATCTCGCCGCCGGTCATCCATTCGGCGTGGCGCAGGGTGATCTCCCGGCCTTCGGGGACCGTGCCGTGCAGGCGGACCCAGCCGCTGATCTCCTGGCCGAAGTCGAGGACGGTCCGGCCGGACGGCGTGCGGAGCACCGCGACCGGGGCGAGTTCCTCGACCCGGCGGATCGGCTCGCTGGTGGGGTCTTCGACGGGACCGGCCCAGTCGAGGAGCACCGCCGAGGACCAGGCCTCGTCGTCGAAGCCCGGCGCGTCCCAACCGTCGGGCTCGAGTCGAGCGTCGTGCGTCTCGCCGTCGTAGATCGACGCGCTCCGTGTCGCGCCGGTGCCGACCGACCACGACTCATCCGAGACGACGGTCTCGGTGCGGTCGGCGTAGGTCAGTTCGAGCTGCACCGAGAGTCCGCGCCGGTCCGAGAAGTGCTGGGACCGGTCGTCCCAGCCGAGTCGGCCGAGCGCCCAACCGTCAGCGACGACCGCACCGATCACGTTGCCGCCCGCGTGCAGGTCGTCGGTGACGTCGTACGTCGATGCGATCAGTCGGTTCCGGTACGAGGTCCACCCCGGCGCGAGTACCTCGTCGCCGACCCGGGTGCCGTTCAGCCACGGCTCGACGATGCCGACCGCCGTCACGCGCAGGAGGGCACGTGTCGGCTTCGCCTCGAGCTGGATCTCCTTGCGGAAGTACGACGCGGGCGTCTCCTCCCCGGAGTGGTCGGTGCTGGGGGTGATGAAGGGAGCACGCCAGTCGAGCGTCATCATCGTCCTTTCGTGGTGTTGGTGGGTCAACGGACGGACTTGATCCGCGTGGCCAGGAAGCCACCGATCAGGGTGCAGACGCCCGCGAGCAGGTAGAGGATCGTGTAGTTCTTCTCGCCGCCGGTGGCACCGAGGAGCAGGAACACCGGGGCGAGCAGCGGGGCGACCGCCTGCGGGACGCTCGTCGCGAATCCGGTGATGCCCATGAAGCGGCCGGCGTCGGTCTCACGCTCGGGCAGCACGTCGAGCAGCAGCGCCTGGTCGACCGCGGAGAACATGCCGACACCGATGCTGCTGATGAGCGAGCCGGCGATGAGGAGGGGGAGGTCGTACGAGAACGCCATCACGACCGCGCCGAGGGCGAAGAGGATGCCGCTCAGGAACACGAACACCCGGCGACGTCGGAGCTTGTCGGACAGGAAGCCGCCGCCGATCGCGCCGAGCGTGGTGGTCAGGATGCCGCCGACGGAGACGATCGCGATGAGCCCGGCGACGGCGGTGAGCGTCAGGTCGAGGCGCTGCGCGAAGAAGAACGCGGTGAAGGTCGTGTTGAGGGACAGACCGAAGTAGAAGAAGAAGCGACCCAGCCAGTTCCAGCCGTAGTCCGGGTACTGCCGCGGGTTGAAGACGAACTTCTTCAGCGTCGAGCCGATGCTGAGCGGCGGGAACTTCATGCGTCGACTGTCCGGCTCGCCGACGAACAGGATGAACAGGAGCGTGAGCACGACGCCGATGGCACCCGGGACGAGGAACAGCAGCAGTGCGTTCGACGCGAACGAACCGGCCGCCACGACACCGAGCACCGGCGCGACCTGGGTCGCGAAGCCGATGAGTCCTGCAACCTTCCCGCGCTGCTGCTCCGGGAGCCGGTCAGCGGTGCGGTTGGTCAGGGATGCGAGGACCTGTCCCCAACCGGCCTGGGCGAGGACCCATCCGACGCCGAGGACGAAGACGCTCGGCGCGGTGGCCATCACGAACAGGGCCACGATCCCGACGAGCATGCCGACGATGGTGAAGGGCTTGCGTCGGCCGATGCGGGTGCGGGTGCGGTCGCTGAGGACGCCGAAGAACGGTGCGGTGAGGACGACCCAACCCGCGCCGGCGCCGGTGATGTAGCCCAGGTACTCCTCGTGACCGGGCGCGAGCGCTTGCAGGCGGATCGAGAGCGAGATCGCCAGCGGCGTGATGAAGGCCACGAAGGTGCCGAACTGGGCGATCACCATCAGCCAGATCCACTTGGCGCTGACGGACTCGGTGACGTCCTCGAGGACGGTCGCGGTCGAGACGGTGACGGGCGACTCCGGCGGATCCTGGATCGCGAGGGTCTGGTCGGCGATGCCGGGGGCGGTCGGCGTGGGGATCTTCTGCGACGCGTCGTGCGCGCTGGAACGTCGGGACATCTGTGACTCCGTTGTCGGGTGGGGGGCGCGCAACTGGCTCTGGACGGGCCGCTAGCGCGTGCTAGCGGCGACTGTAGGGCCTACTCGCTAGAGCGCGCAAGCCCCGCGTTCGATATCGTGACGTCCATGTCCACGAGTGCGCGGCCCCAGGGGCGACGGGTGACGGCAGCGGACATCGCTGCCCAAGCGGGGGTGTCCCGAGCGACCGTTGGGTTCGTCCTCAACCGGACGCCCGGGCAGACCATCTCGGCACAGACGCGCGATCGCGTCCTCGAGGCAGCGGATCGGTTGGGGTACCGTCCGCACGTCGCTGCTCGTGCGCTCGCGAGTGGGCGGTCGATGATCGTCGTGCACGTCCTGCCCGACTGGCCGCTGGACCACAGCATGCGTGCGCACCTCGATGCAGCGTCCGAAGCGCTGGATGCCGCGGGCTACACGCTCGTGTCGTACACACCGCACGAGGACGGGACGACCCGCCCACTCTGGGAGACGCTCGCTCCGGACGTCGTCATCGGGACGGTGCCGTTCGCACAGGAGGACGTTGCAGCGATGCGTGCGAGCGGGATCCAGCACATCGTGCCGGCTCCCGGGGTCCGAAGTCCGGCGCTGGCGTCCACGCCGTTCGGGCGCGGACCGGCGATGCAGGTCGAGCACCTCGTCGAGCTGGGTCACCGGCGGATCGGCTTCGCGGCGACTACGGATGCGCGACTTCGTGCGCTCCTGGAGGACCGCGTCGGGCTCGCGGAACAGACCGCGACGGACCTCGGTGTCGAGCTGTTCGACGTCGAAGGGGTCGGCGACGCGGGGAGGGCTCTGGAGCGCTGGCGTGCGGCCGGTATCACGGCGGTGGCGGCCTACAACGACGAGGTCGCCGCGGCCGTGGTCCGCGCCGCGCTGCAGGCCGGGCTCCGCGTCCCGGGAGACCTCTCGATCATCGGTCACGACGACAGCCCGTTCGCTGCGCTCCTCTACCCGGCGGTGACCACCATCCGGGTCGACACGGCGATGATCGGTCGGTTCCTCGCGGACACCGCATTGGCGGCGCTCGGTGGTCCTGAGCCGGCACCGCTGCCGGCCGAGGCCGCGGTGCTCGTGGTCCGGGAATCGACCGGCGGACCCGGCCGAGCCTGACGCGTCCCCGTCGAGGGTCACCGGACTCGCCGCCTGCGCAGAGGAGGAGGTGCGCCGCACCGATGCGGCACGGCGCACCTCCGGACGTCACCGACTGGGCTGGCTGCGCGCCGTCTCGGGCCTGCCACGGGCGGTCCAGTCGTCCTCGCTGTCCAGTGACAACCCCTCCGTGTCGAGCTGCGGCAGGATGCGGTCCAGCCACCGCGGCACCCACCAGGCCGCGTTGCCGAGGAGCGCGAGGGTCGCCGGGACGAGGATCATGCGGACGATGAAGGCGTCCGCGACCACACCGACCGCGAGCCCGAGCGCGATCGAACCGACCAGCGAGGACGGACTGAGCGCGAACCCGCCGAACACCGCAGCCATGATCGCGGCAGCGGCGACCACCACCGGGGCAGATCGGCCGAAGCCATCGAGGATGGCCTCCCGCGCGGACAGACCGCGGTGGTGTGCCTCGTGGATCCGGGACACCAGGAACACCTGGTAGTCCATCGCCAACCCGAACAGGATGCCGGTGAGGATGATCGGCAGCAGGCTCAGCAGCGGGTTGCCCTGCGGGGCACTGATGACCGGGTCGAGCCACCCCCACTGGAAGATCGCGATCGTCGCCCCCATACCGGCGCCGAGGGACAGGAGGTAACCGACCGTCGCGATGAGCGGCACCAGTAGCGACCGGAACATCAGGATCAGCAGCAGCAGTGAGAGCCCGACGACGACGATCAGGTACGTCACGAGTGCCGACTGCAGCTTCTCGTTCGAGTCCAACGCGACAGCCGTACCGCCGGTGACCAGCAGGTGCGTCCCGGCGGTCTCGTCGGCATCGGCCCGGATGGACTGGATCAGGTTCGTCGTGCGGTCCGAGAGCGGACCGGAGTCGGCGAGCACGGTGACCATCGCCCAGTCGCCGTTCTCGCTCACCGCACCGGGGATCACCGTGGCGACGTCCTCCTGCCGTTCGAGTGCACGCTGCACCTTCGGCAGCGCCTCGGTCAGGTCGCCGTCCTCCCGCTCCACGAGGACGACGAGCGGGTTCTGCGCCCCGGCGCCGAACTTGTCCGCGACGAGGTCGTAGGCGGCGCGCTGCGTGGACTTCGGGTCCTCGCCGCCGGGGATGTCGAGCGTGGTGCGGAGCGAGAGCACGGGTGCTGCGACGATCCCGAGGAGCACGACGCACCCGACGATCGACAGCACGCGGTTCCCGGTCACGACGCGGACCCAGCGGTCCAGGAAGCCGATCCGGTCGTCGGTCCGCTGCGGCGTGGTCGCGGGGTCCCGCTGCTTCCGCGGGAGCGCTCTGCGGCCCATCGTCCGGAGGAGCACCGGGAGGAACGTCAGCGTCATGAGGACGGCGACGAAGACGGCGAAGGCGGCGGCGAGTCCCATCTCGCTGATGAAGGGGATGCCGACCACGGTCAGGCCGACGAGGGCGATGATCACGGTGGCGGCGGCGAAGACGACCGAGGACCCTGCGGTTCCGATGCTGCGGCCGATCGCGTCGTCGACGGTCCTGCCGGACCGGAGTTCTGCGCGGAAGCGGGCGATGACGAAGAGGCAGTAGTCGATCCCGACGGCGAGGCCGAGCATCACCGCGAGGATGGGCGTCGTCGAGCCGATCGGTGTGATCGCGGAGAAGCCGAGGACGCCGAGGATGCCGACGCCGACGCCGACGAGTGCGCCGGCCATGTTCGCCCCGGCGGCGACGAGCGAACCGAAGGTGAGGAACAGGACCAGGAAGGCGAGGACGGCGCCGACGATCTCGGTCGGACCGAGGATCTCGGGGACCGGGTTCGCGATCGAACCGCCGACCTCGGCGGTGAACCCGTCGTGTCGGAGGTCGTCCGCGACCGCGACGATGTCCGCGTGGACTGCTTCGCTGTTGTCGTCCGTCACGCCGGTCAGGCTGATGGTCGCCACGGCGGTGGTCGTGTCGCGGGACACGTACGGCTGCTCGGGGTCGACCGGGTCCGAGACGGCGCTGACGTGATCGGTCCCGCGGAGCCGCTCGAGGGCGCTCTGGAGTTCCGCCGAGCGCTCCGGCGACGTGATCTGCTGCCCGTCTGGGGCTTCGACGACGAGTTGCAGGCTCTTCGCGTCGGTGTCCGCCGACGGGAACTCCTCGTCGAGGGTCGAGATCGCCCGACTCGACTCCGTGCCGGGCACGTCGAAGCTTCCGTCGCTGAAGCGCATGCTGCTGATCGCGACGACGGCGAGGAGCGCCAGGGCGACCACCCAGCCGACCAGGAAGAGGACTCGGTGCCGGGCGCTGAAGCGGCCCAGACGAGAGAGCAGACGTGCCAAGGGGTGATCTCCGATGCTCGAGGAACGGCCCGGAACCGGGCACCATCCAGGCTCGGCGATCAGAGCGCCGGCGTCGTCCTCCGCTCGCAGTGCCTCGTCTACTCCGTCTGGAGTAGTCCCGAGCGGTAGGCGAACGCCACGAGCTGCGCGCGGTCCCGCGCGTGCATCTTCTGCATCGCACGCGCGAGGTGCGTCTTCACGGTCAGCGGTGAGATGAACATCGCCGCGGCGATCGTGTCGTTGTCGTCGCCGTGCGCTGCGGCGGTCATGACGTCGCGCTCCCGCGGCGTCAGGTCGCCGAGCAGACGATGGAGGACCGGGTCGACTTCCGGGACCGACGGCGCCGGCTCTGGTTCGGCCAGGAGGCGCAACGCGCGCTCCGAGATCGCCGCACGGTCCGCGTGCACCGCACGCACCGCCTCCAGGATCTCGTCCGGCTCGCTCGCCTTCCCGAGGAACCCCGCCGCGCCCGCGGCGAGCGCCGCACGGATCTCAGGATCGCCGTCGAACGTCGTCAGCACCACGACGCGCGTGCGTACGTCGGTCGCCCGGAGTGCCCGGATCGCCTCCACACCGCCCATGATCGGCATGCGGAGGTCCATCAGGGCGACGTCGGGCGTGACCTCGTCGATGAGACGGAGCGCTGCGGCACCGTCTCCGGCCGACCCGACGTGGACCATGTCTGCCGCTCCCGCGACGATGCCCTCGATACCGGCCCGTGCGAGCGGCTGGTCGTCGATCACGACAACGGTGATCATCGGTGTCCTTCCTCCGACCGCGGCAGCCGGACCGTCAACGAGAACTCGTGCTCCGAGCGGTGGACCTCGAGGTGTCCACCCATCGCCTCCGCGCGCTCCCGCACTCCCTGGAGGCCGAAGCCCTGGGAGGACGTCGTCGGGGGCAGCGTCGCGGGCTGGTTCACGACCACGAGGGACACCGTCCCCCGTTCGACAGCAGTCCGCACGGTCACCCTGCCGCGCCCGTGGCGCCTGGCGTTCGTCAACGCTTCTCGGAGGACGCGTGCCATCGCGACCCGCGTGGCTTCGGGCTCCGCGTCCAACCGTGGGTCGAGCGTCTCGTCGATGTCGTCGCCGGTGGCGCGTGCATCCTCCAGCACGGTCCTGATGCTGGCACCGCCTGTCGCTCCTCCGCCCTCGCGGAGGAGCTGCAGGACCTGTTGGGTCTCGCCGAGGACCGCGCGAGCCGTCGTACGAACCGCCCGGAGACGCTCTCGAGCGACGTCCGGCTCCCCCAGCGACGCATCGATCGCACTGGTCTGGAGGGCGATGGCCGAGATGCCGTGCGCGACCGAGTCGTGCAGGTCTCGTGCGATGCGGACGCGTTCCTCGGTGAGCCGCCGTGCGACGAGGCTCTCCTGCGCTTCCTGCAACGACACGACGCGTTGCGCCTCGGCCTCGACGGTGTCGTGCTGTGCACGGATCGTCAAGGCCGCACCGACGACTGCGGCGGTCCAGACGACCACGACCAACGAGGTCGGGTCGATCCACGGCAGGCCGTCGACGGCGAGGACGACCGCGTACAGGGTGCCCGCGAGCAGCGCCGCGGAGACCAGTGCCATCTGGCGGCTGCGCCGGAGTGCCACGGAGAACAGGCCCACCTGCGCGGCGACCCACACCCCGACCATCGTCGTCGGCTCGAGCAGCGTTCCGGCGCCGGACAGGACGAGCAGGATCACCATGACCGTCACCGGCGTCGTGCGGCGCAGCGCAGCTGTGGCAGTGCCGGCGGCGGCGAGCACGACCTCGGCCAGGTCACCGGTCCCACTGGCCGTCCGAGCAGCCTCGACGACGAGGGTCACGACGAGCACGACGTCGAGTCCGCGTTCCCACACCCTCGCGGCGTGCCAGAGCCGGCCGCTCGGCAGCGCGGTCATCGGGGCCGCCGTCCACGAGCCATGCGGCAAGACTACGGGGCGAGCTCCGCCTCCAGGATTCGAACCCGGACCTAACGGCACCAAAGGCCGTCGTGCTGCCGTTACACCAAGGCGGAACAAACCGGACGCGGTGGAGCCCGTCCGGTGCCCGTCCATCCTCCCACGGCCCGGGCGCTGGCCGCGCGCGACCGGTTCGGCCAAGATGGAGGGATGCCGCAGCAGGACGAGGTCGACCGGATCGTCGCGGCGTGGGGTCGGGAGCGGGGCGACCTGGACTTCGGGCCGCTCGAGGTCCTGTCCCGCGTCGACCGGCTCGCCCGGCACCTCGACCGCGCACGACGGGCCGCGTTCGACGCGAGCGACGTCGAGCCGTGGGAGTTCGACGTCCTGTCGGCGCTGCGGCGCGCGGGCGAACCGTACGAGCTCAGCCCGAAGGCGCTGCTGCAGCAGACCCTGGTGTCGAGCGGCACGATGACGAACCGGGTCGACCGGCTCGCGGCGCGAGGGCTCGTGAACCGGCGGACGGACCCGCGGGACGGTCGGGGCATCCTCGTGTCCCTCACGGCGAGCGGTCGCGCAGCCGTGGACGCCGCGATCGCGGACCTGCTCCAGGCCGAACGCGCGATCCTGTCCGGGGTGTCCGAGGACGAGCAGGCGCAGCTGTCCGGGCTGCTCCGACGACTCATCCTCGGGCTCGGCGACTGACGGCAACCGGCAGCCGGCAGCCGGCAGCCGGCAGCCGGTCCGGCGTAGCGTGCGCGGCATGCACGCCATCACCCTCGCCGTGGCCGACGTCGGACGATCGGCAGCCTTCTACCGCGCACTGCTCGGCATCGACGGCAGCGGCATCATCGGCACCGAGTACCCCGCGACCGAGACCGCGGCGGGCGGCACCACCGCGATGTTCGCGCTCGACGACGGGCTGATCGTCAGTGTCTACGGGCGCGAGGACATGCGGAAGGACTCCGGCGTCGCACTGGCCGAGGCACCGAGCACCACCATCGGGCACTTCGAGCCGTCGCAGGAGGCCGCACAGGCCTTCCTCGACCGTGCGGCAGCCGCCGGAGCGACGATGCTCGCGGCGCCGTACACGCGCCCGTGGGGCATGTGGTCCGGCTTCTTCCAGGACCCGGACGGTCACCTCTGGGAGGTCGTGGCGAACCCCGGTGGCGGTGACCCGGCCGGAGCGGACCCCGAGCAGGACAGCGTCGACCCGGAGTCGATCGAGTGACGTCTCCCGACCCTGACCTGCCCTACGGTTGCGACATGGACAGAGGTCGGGCCGTCGTCGGAGCGAGCATCGTCGGGGCACTCGTGCTCGCGGCGGGCCTCGCGATCGAGCTCGCACCCGCCCGTGGACTGTCGACGGACATCCTGGGTGGCTGCGTGAGCGGCACCTTCCCCGACGACGACAGCGACGCAGCCGCCTGGTTCCTGACGGAGTTCGCCAACGACACCGCCCAGGACGTGCACGTCCGCACGGTCCGGGTCGACACCGTGCAGGGCGTGCGGCTCGAACACCTCGCGCTCGCGCCGCACCCGACCGCCGACGCTGCCGGGCTCACCGTCACCGAGGACGCCGCGCGCCCGTCGGAGTACGGCCGGACGGTACCGGTCGACAGCGGGGTCGTCGTCCCGCCGCACGGGCACCTCGACGTCGTCGGACGGTTCGTGCTCGACCAGGACCAGCGCGCCGGGTTCGTCCGCGCCGTCGTCGTCACCGAGCAGGACCGGCTCGGACGGCTGCGCACGGTCACGGATCCGTCCGCCTACGGCGTGGGCCGGGGCGAGGACCTCGAGCCGACCGAACTCGGCTGCGAGGGCCCCTGACCCGGGTCGCCCGGCAACGCTGAGTCCATCGAGAACGGGTCTCCGACCCGCGGCCCCCGCTACACCCCGAGCTGCTCGGCCACCTCGAGCCACCGCTCCTCGAGCTGCTCGACCTCGGCGTCGAGCGCCCCGAGCTTCGTCTGCAGCGCCCCGAGCCCCGCGTAGTCCGACTGGTCGTGCGCGGCGAACGCGTCGAGCAGCTTCTGCCGGTCCTGCCCCGCCTTCGCGATCTTCCGGTCGAGGGCCGACATCTCCTTCTCCGCGGCGCGACGGTCCGCACCCGACAGGCCGGGCGCGGCAGGGGTGGTGGACCCGGCCGCGGCACCGCCGGAGCCGCCTGCCGGAGCCGTGTCGGGCCTCCCGGCCGAGGCCGCGGCGGCCGCAGCAGCCGTCTGCGGGACGGAGCCGGACGCGCGCAGCCGCATGTACTCGTCCACGCCGCCGGGCAGGTGGCGGAGGTGCCCGCCGAGGACCGCGTACTGCTGGTCGGTGACCCGCTCGAGCAGGTACCGGTCGTGCGACACGACGAGCAGGGTGCCCGGCCAGGTGTCGAGCAGGTCCTCCATCGCGGCGAGCATGTCGGTGTCGAGGTCGTTCGTCGGCTCGTCGAGGATCAGCACGTTCGGCTCGTCGAGCAGGATGAGCATGAGCTGCAGGCGGCGCTTCTGCCCGCCGGACAGGTCCTTGACCGGCGTGGACAGCTGCTCGGAGGTGAAGCCGAGCCGCTCGAGCAGCTGCGACGGCGTCATCTCCTTGCCGTCTGCGACGTAGCTCGTCTTCTTGCGGGCGACGACCTCGCGGACACGGTCGTCCGCGAACTGCTGCAGGTCGGCGAGCTGCTGGTCGAGCACCGCGACCTGCACGGTCTTGCCGGTCTTCACGCGGCCGGTGGTCGGCTGCAGCTTGCCGGACACCAGGTTGAGGAGCGTGGACTTGCCCGCACCGTTCGGTCCGAGGATGCCGGTCCGCTCCCCCGGTGCGATCCGCCACTCGACGTCACGCAGGATCACGTCGTCGCCGAACGAGACACCGATGTCGAGCAGGTCGACGACGTCCTTGCCCAGCCGGGCGGTCGCCGTCTGCGACAGGCCGACGGTGTCGCGGATCGGCGGCACGTCGTCGATCAGGGCGTTCGCCGCGTCGATGCGGAACTTCGGCTTGCTGGTCCGCGCGGGGGCACCGCGGCGGAGCCAGGCGAGCTCCTTGCGGGCCAGGTTCTGCCGCCGCTGCTCGCTCGCGGCTGCCTGCCGGTCACGCTCGACGCGCTGCAGGATGTACGCCGCGTAGCCGCCCTCGAACGGCTCGACGACACCGTCGTGGACCTCCCACGTGTCGGTCGACACCGCGTCGAGGAACCACCGGTCGTGCGTCACGACGACCATGCCGCCCTGGTTCGACGACCACCGGCGGTTGATGTGGTCGGCGAGCCACTGGATGCCCTCGACGTCGAGGTGGTTCGTCGGCTCGTCGAGGAACAGCACGTCCCAGTCACCCACGAGCAGCTTCGCGAGCGCGATCCGTCGCCGCTGCCCACCGGACAGGTCGTCGACCGTGGCCTCCCACGGGATGTCGGACACGAGGCCGCCGATGATGTCGCGGATCTTCGGGTCCCCGGCCCACTCGTGTTCCTCGAGCTCGCCGACGACGATGCTGCCGACGGTCGCCCCCGCAGGCAGGACGTCGCGCTGGTCGAGGTACCCGACGGTCAGGCCGCGCCGATGGGTGACGCGGCCGGCGTCCGGCTCGAGGCGCTGCGCGAGCAGGGCGAGCAGGGTCGACTTGCCGTCACCGTTGCGGCCGACGACGCCGATGCGGTCGCCCTCGTCGAGGCCGAGGGTGACGCTGTCGAAGACGACACGGGTGGGGAACTCGAGATGCACGTTCTCGGCGCCGAGGAGATGAGCCACCCGTCAAGGGTAGGCGGCGCGGCGGGGTGCGGGTGCCGCGGTGTGCGGGTGCCGCGGGGTGCGGGCGCCGCGGGGTGGCCCCGGTGGCTCGGTGGTGTTGTGTGCTCCCGCACAAGCGGAAGCACGTCGCGCCACGAGATTCCGCGGCGCGACGTGCTTCCGGTTGTGCTGCGGCCAGCGGTAACGGCTGCGGTGAGCGGGTAACGGCTGCGGCGAGCGGGGTGGCGGCTGCGGCGAGCGAGCGCGGCAGCGGCGGCCGGCCTGGAGGCGCGGCTCAGCTCCCCGGGGTCGGTTCGCCCTCGCCCGCGGCCTCCTTGGCACGCCGGAGGCGCGCCTGCGCCTCCCAGTACTCGATCTCGCGTTCGAGCGCGGCGAGCTCCTGCTCGGTACCGTTGACGCGCTTGTCACCGTGGGCGGCACGGGCGTGACCGATGCTGGCGTACCGGTCCTCGTGACGGTTCGGCTCGAGGTAGCGGCCGTGGTTCCGGTCGTTCGCGCTCCAGTCGTGCCCGACGGCGAACCACACGATGCTGCCGACCACGGGCACGAAGATGCAGATCAGGACCCACGCGAACTTCGGGAGTCCGCGGACCTGGTCCTCGCCCCGGGTGACGATGTCGATCAGGGCGAAGACGAGCAGCACGATCCCCGCGCCGTACAGCAGAACGCTCATGGCTCCGGACTCTACGGCGCGACCGAGCGCCGGACCATGCCCTGATCGGGTGGCGCGATCACGATCGGGCGTCGGTCTCCTGCGCGGTTCCACAGGTCTCGGCCGTGGTGACGTCGAGAGCGCCCCCGGCCAGCGGGTGCTGCGTCAGCCACCGTCGCGCGGCGAGGGTGTCCCGAGCGGGAACGACGACGGCTGCGATGTTCACCACGGCGAGCGCGGCGTACATCGGCCAGAGCGTGCCACCGACGGCAGCACTGCCCACCCAGAGCACCGCTGTGGCACAGAACCACACCAGCTCGGTTCCCGACGCTGCCTGCACGGCCGCGGCGGTCACGACGTCGTGACGGTCGTCCGGCACGAAGCGGCGGCCGTGGAACGCCTGCCGGACCGCGTGCCGCTCGCGCGTCTGCAGGACCGCCACCACCGGCGCTGGCGCCGGTCCGGCGCGTCGACGTGCCGCGGCCGCCCGGATGATCTGCGTGACCAGGAGGACGAGCGCGCCGAGGGCGACGCCGATGGCCACGACCGTCCTCGCGGGTGCCTCGGGTGGCGCCGTGAGTGCCAGCGCGACCAGGACGGCGACGACCCCCGCAGACCCGCCGAGGACCCATGCGACGGCACCCGCCGATCGCTGACGGTCGGCCGGGGCAGCAACCGCGAGCACGGCCTCCGCGCGCTCCTGCGCGAGTGCCCACCGGTGACCGGCCGCGGTCTCCTCGTCCGTCACAGAGCAGCGACCCACTCGTCCGTGCCGTCGGTGAACTCCTGACGCTTCCAGATCGGCGTCCGCTCCTTCACCAGGTCGACGAGCGCGGCGCAGGCTGCGAAGGCCTCGGCACGGTGCGGCGATGACACTGCTGCGGCGAGCGCCACGTCCCCGATGCCGAGCGCGCCGACGCGGTGCAGCACGGCGATGCGGACCTCGGGGTGGTCGACGGCGATCGTCCGGGCGACCTCGGCGATGACGTCCCCCGCGCTCGGGTGCCGTTCGTAGTCGAGTGCCGTGACGCCCTTGCCCTCGTCGTGGTCGCGGACGACCCCGGCGAAGGTCACGACGGCGCCGTCGCGGTCGGTCGTGACGGCAGCGGAGACCTCGTCCACCGTGATCACCCGGTCCACGACGTCGGCCACGACGACACGGTCGCCGCTCACGACGCGCTCCGGGGTGCGTGGCCCTCGCCGTGCAGCTGGGCCAGCACGTGGTCGAGCACCCCGTCCAGCACCGCGAGCCCGTCGGCGACGCCCCCGCGCGACCCGGGCAGGGTCACGACGACGGTGCGGCCACGGGCGATGCCCGCGACCCCGCGGGTCAGCAGCGCGGTCGGACCGGCACCGGCGAGTCCGCGCCGGCGGATCTCCTCGGTGATGCCCGGCAGCTCGAGGTCGATCAGGGGTGCGACGGCCTCGGGCGTGCGGTCGGTCGGGGTCACGCCCGTGCCGCCCGTGGTGACGACGACCGTCGCATCCGCGAGGAGCTCGGCGGACACCGTCTCGGCGATCGGGCCGCCGTCGGGCACGATCGTCGGCTCGGCGACGGCGAAGCCGCGCTCGCGCAGCCATGCGGCGATGACGGGTCCGGTGCGGTCGAGCGCGGGGTCGGTCGAGGCCTGCGTGGAGACCACGACGACGCCCGCGCGGCCCCTGGTCGGTTCGGGGTTCATCGGTTGCTCCAGTCGCCCGAGCGTCCGCCGTGCTTCTCGAGCACCCGGACGTCCGTGATCACGGCCGTGCGGTCGACGGCCTTCACCATGTCGTACACGGTCAGTGCCGCGACGCTCGCGCCGGTCATGGCCTCCATCTCGACACCGGTGCGGGAGGTCGTGCGCACGGAGACGTCGATCCGCACGCGGTCGCCGTCGCCGGTGATGTCCACCTCGACCCCGGCGATGGGCAGCGGGTGGCAGAGCGGCACCAGGTCCGACGTCTTCTTGACGGCCATGATCGCCGCGATCCGGGCGGTGCCGATGACCTCTCCCTTGGGCAGCGATCCGTCGAGGATCCGCTCGACGACGTCGGTGCGGGTCACCAGCGTGGCCGTGGCCGTGGCCGAGCGGGCAGTGACGTCCTTGTCGGACACGTCGACCATGTGCGCGGTGCCGTCGGCGCGGACGTGGGAGAGCTCGGCGTCGCGCACGCCGTTCGGGTGGTCGTCGGTCATCGGAGGCTCCAGACGGTCAGCGGGTCCCCCGGTTCGACGGAGTCGGTGCCGAGGGGGACGTGGACGAGGTGGGTGGCAGCGGCGAGGTGCCCGAGCAGGTGCGAGCTCGGCCCGCCCACGAAGTGCACACGCCCGTCGGCGACCCGGCCGCGGCGGACCTGGTGCTTGCCGACGGGTGAGCTCGCCGACTCGGCGGCCGGCAGCTCGGCGGTCGGGCGGTCCGGTGCACCGACGAGGGCCGCGAGCGCCGGCCGCAGGAACACCTCGAACGACACGAGGGCGGACACGGGGTTGCCCGGGAACGCCACGACCGGCACTCGTCGACCGGCGAGGTCGACGAGTCCGAGGGCCTGGGGTCCGCCGGGCTGCATCGCGACCGGGGTCACGGCGAGTCCGCGCGGCTCGAGCACCTGACGCACGACCTCGTACGCCCCCGCACTGATCCCACCGGTGGTCAGGACGACGTCGGCCCAGTCACCGACGGCCGACTCGAGCCCCGGCAGGAAGGCGTCCGGGGCGTCGCTGAGCCGGACGCCACGGGCGATCGCACCGACCTCGGCCAGGGCCGCACGGAGCGCGACACCGTTCGCGTCGCGGATCACCGCGCCCGCTCCGTCCAGCCCGTCAGGCGCGGCGTCACCGGCGAGTTCGCTGCCGGTGGACACGACGAGCACGTGGACCGGGCGGACCACGGACACCTCGCCGACACCCGCCGAGGCCAGGGCCCCCAGGAGCGCCGGCGTCACCGGGGACCCGGTCGGGGCGAGCTCGGCGCCGACGGCGACGTCGCTGCCGACCCGGCGGACGAACGTCCCGGTGGTCGTCCCGGCGGGCACGGTCAGCACGTCGAGCCCCAGCGCCGCGGGGAACGCCCCCGGCGGTGTCGCCTCGACCGGCACGACGGCGTCCGCGCCCTCGGGGATCCGCGCCCCGGTCATGATCGGCGCAGCGGTGCCCGGGCCGAGCGGTGCCGGCACGGCCCCGGCGGGGATCGGGTCGACCACGCGGACGTCGTTGCCGGCATCGGTCGACCGGACGGCGAACCCGTCCATCTGGCTGTTGTCGAACACCGGCAGCGGGACCGGCGCGGAGACGGCCCGGGTGAGCACCCGGTACCCACGGCCGGCACCGGCGCCGTCCGCCAGCGCGTCGATCGGCAGGGTCTCCTCCGCCCGCGCAGCGAGCACGGGCGCGAGGAGCGCGGCGACCTCGTCGCGGTGCTGACCGATCGTGCGCACGGATGCCTCCGAACCTCGTGGGGACGCCCCGTTCCCGGTCGATGCCGGAGGGGCGTCAGTAGCGTATCCAGGGCGCACCACGCGCCGAGGACATCCGGAGGACCTGTGGAGGACCACGTGACCACGACCGAACCTGTGGACCGAACGACGGCTCGCATCGGGGTGATCGGGGGCTCCGGCCTCTACCGCCTCTTCGAGGAGGGCACCGCCGACGAGATCACCGTGGACACGCCCTACGGCCCGACGTCGAGTCCGATCACGGTCGGCACGATGGCCGGCAAGCGCGTCGCGTTCCTCACCCGCCACGGTCGCGAGCACTCGGTCGCCCCGCACCTGATCAACCACCGCGCGAACGTCTGGGCCCTCCGGTCCCTCGGCGTGCGTGCGATCGTCTCGTCCAGCGCGGTCGGCGGCCTGCACCCGGACTACGCCCCCGGCACCTTCGTCGTGACCGACCAACTGATCGACCGCACCTGGGGCCGGAAGGACACGTTCTTCGAGGACCAGGTGCAGCACCTGTCCTTCGCCGACCCCTTCGACCCGGTGCTCCGCCGCGCCGCGATCGACGCCGTCGCCGCACTCGACGTGCCCTTCCGGCCGACGGGCACGTGCGTCGTCATCCAGGGCCCGCGCTTCTCGACCCGCGCGGAGTCGACCTGGATGCGCGAGGCCGGCGGCCACACGATCAACATGACGATGACGCCCGAGGTGCCGCTCGCTGCCGAGCTCGGCATCGGCACGGTCAACCTGTCCTTCGTGACCGACGACGACGCCGGCCTGGCCCCCACCGAGGACGAGGCGGCACGGTCCACCGACGCCCCGGTCACCCACGGCGCCGTCATGGAGCGCCTGGCCCGCGCGAACGAGGTCATCGTCCGCGCCATCGGCGGCGTCGTCGCCGCGTTGCCAGACGACTACACCCCGCGCGAACTCGTCCCGGCTGCCGCCAGCGCCAGCGTCCTCGGGGCGACGGCGTGAGCCGCCTGCTCGTCACCGGCGGCGCGGGCTTCATCGGGTCCGCGATCGTCCGCCGCGCCCTCGCCGAGGGGCACGAGGTCCGCGTGCTCGACTCCCTGCGTGACGACGTGCACGGCGACCCGTCCGAGGTCGTCCGCGCCCACGAGCAGCAGGGCCTGTCGTTCGTGCACGGTGACGTCCGTGACCGCGTCGCCCTCGAGGCGGCACTCGACGGCGTCGACGTCGTCTGCCACCAGGCGGCCAAGGTCGGCCTCGGCGTCGACTTCCAGGACGCCCCGGACTACGTGTCGTCCAACGACGCCGGGACCGCGCACGTGCTCGCGGGCATGGACCGGCACGGCATCGGCCGCCTGGTCGTCGCGAGCTCGATGGTGGTCTACGGCGAGGGCGCGTACGAGACCGCCGACGGTCAACCGATGCGGCCGCCGGCACGACGACGTGAGGACCTCGACGCCGGACGCTTCGACCCGATCGGGCCCGACGGCCGCGCGCTCGTGCCCGGGCTGATCGACGAATCGGCCGCCCTGGACCCCCGCAACGTCTACGCGCAGACGAAGGTCGCGCAGGAGCACCTGGCCTCGTCGTGGGCCCGCGCGACCGGCGGTACCGCGATCGCCCTGCGCTACCACAACGTCTACGGGCCGGGCATGCCGTCGAACACCCCGTACGCCGGTGTCGCGTCGCTCTTCCGCTCTGCCCTGGCCCGCGGCGAGGCACCCCGCGTCTTCGAGGACGGCCGCCAGCGTCGCGACTTCGTGCACGTGGACGACGTCGCGGGTGCCAACGCCGCGTCGATCGCCGCGACCGCGGAGCTGCCCGCTGAGACCTTCCGCGCGTACAACGTGGGCTCGGGCGTCGTGCACACCATCGGTGACATGGCCGCGGCCATCGCCGGGCCGGACGGCCCGCAGCCGGTCGTCACCGGCGAGTACCGGCTCGGTGACGTCCGGCACGTCACGGCGTCGTCCGAGCGGATCCGTTCGGAGCTCGGCTGGCACGCGCAGGTCGACTTCGAGCAGGGCATGCGTGACTTCGCGACCGCACCGCTCCGCGCCGCCGTGCAGCGGTGACGCAGCGTCCAGCGGACGACGCCGCCTGAGACTCGTCTCAGCGGACACGGCTCGCGCCTCGGGGCGCGAGCCGTGTCCGCCCAGGCGAGTCTCGCGTCCGCCACCGCCAGCGCGGGACGCCACCGCAGCGCGGGGCGAGCACGCACCACCCGCCCGCGCACGCGGACCCGGGACCGCACCCGGGCCTCCCGGCCGTCCCCCGAAGGCGGGCCAGACGGTCCGATCACCGCGCTCGACACGCCCCGGGGGACAGGATCCTGTACCCCGCGACGTGTCATCGTGTTACGTCGTGAGCATGGACCGAACCCCACCCGCCGGCGACCAGCCCGACGAGGACGCGACGCGCGCGACCGGAGATCGGCCCCGTCGCCAGGGCGACCCGCACCGAATGGACCACATGACCGTCGACGTGATCCTCCCCTGCCTGGACGAGGCGGACGCGCTCCCGCGCGTCATCGGCCGCCTGCCCGAGGGGTACCGCGCCATCGTCGTCGACAACGGCTCGACCGACGGATCCGCCGACGTCGCCCGCGCCCACGGCGCGACGGTCGTCACCGAACCGGTCAAGGGCTTCGGCTCGGCGTGTGCCGCCGGCGTCGCCGCCGCGACCGCGGAGTACGTCGCGTTCTGCGACGCCGATGCCTCGATGGACCCCGCAGAGCTGCCCGACCTCGTCGCCCGCGTGGCCGACGGGCGGACCGACCTCGCCCTCGGTCGGCGCGTGCCGACCACCCGTGGCGCGTGGGCGCCGCACGCCCGCTTCGCGAACCGCGTGCTCGCGGTCCTGATGCGCCGCGCGACCGGCTACCGCCTCCGCGACCTCGGGCCGATGCGCGTCATGCGCCGCGCCGACCTGGTCGCCCTCGACCTGCAGGACCGGCGCAGCGGCTACCCACTCGAGATGGTCCTGGCGGCACACGCGGCCGGGTGGCGGGTCGACGAGTCCGACATCGGGTACGCCCAGCGCGTCGGTGACAGCAAGGTCACCGGCACGCTCCGCGGGACGGTCAACGCCGTCCGCGACATGTCCCGTCTGCTGCGTGAGTACGGCCGGGAGGCACGCCCCCGCGTGGTCGCGCCCGGTCCGGCCCGCGACGTGGCCGGGTCCACCACGGAAGGAGCACGCTCATGACGGACGTCACGGTGGTCGTCGTGGCCAAGGAGTGCCTGCCCGGCAAGGTCAAGACCCGGCTGACGCCGGCCCTGACCCCGGAGGGTGCAGCCCGCGTCGCCTCGGCCGCGCTGGCCGACACGATCGCGACGGTGCGTGCCCTGCCCGCCACGCGTCGCGTGCTGCTCTACGACGGCGTCGTCCTGCCCGAGGGCACCGACGACTTCGAGGTCCTGCACCAGGTCGGTGGCGGGCTCGACGAACGCCTCGGGGCGATGTTCGACGCGATGACGGGTCCGACGCTGCTCGTCGGCATGGACACCCCGCAGGCCACCCCCGAGCACCTCGCACCCGTGTTCGACGACCCGGACCGCGACGCGTGGTTCGGTCCGGCGGACGACGGTGGCTTCTGGTCGCTGTACCTGCGCGAGCCCGACGGCGCCCTGCTCCGCGGCGTCCCGATGTCGCAGGACGACACGGGCGCCGTGCAGCTCGCGCGCCTGACCGACGCCGGACTGTCGGTCGGCACCCTGCCCGCGCTGCTCGACGTCGACACCGTCGCGGACGCCGAGCAGGTCGCCGCCCTCGCGCCGACCTCGCGCTTCGCCACGGCGTTCGCCGCCGAGCACGACACGACCCTGACCACGACGACCGGAGGTGCCCGATGACGATGCACGACACCGTCACGTTCGGCGCCGGCGGCGGCGAACCGTACGCCCGTGCCCTGCAGACCGACGGCCACCTGCGCCTGACCGACCCGGAGCGTCCCGACGTCGAGGTCACGATGGACGTCGGCCGCTGGAGCGCCGCAGCCGACCGGATCGACCGTTCCCTCCTCGAGGGCGCGGACGGCCCCGTGATCGACATCGGGTGCGGCCCCGGTCGCATGCTCGTCGCCGCCCGGGCGCTCGGCATCCCCTCGCTCGGCGTGGACGTCTCCACCGAGGCCGTCGCGATCGCCCGACGCTCCGGTGGCACGGCCGTGCAGGGCTCGGTGTTCGACCCGATCCCCGACGAGGGCCGCTGGGACACCGCCCTCGTGATCGACGGCAACATCGGCATCGGCGGCGACCCGGTCGCGCTCCTGGCCCGGTGCGGCGAGATCGTCCGTGACGGCGGTCGCGTGGTCGTCGAGACCCACGTGGACCGCGCGGCGGACCGTGCGTTCACCGCGCACGTGGTCGACGTGGACGGCAACCGGAGCGAGGGCTTCCCGTGGGCCGAGGTCGGCGTCGACGCACTCCTCCGTCACGCGGCCACCGCGGGGCTGCGTGCCCGGCAGAGCTGGACCGCCGACGGACGGACGTTCTGCGAACTCGTCGCGTGATCGCGTCGCGTTGTCTTGCATGATTCAAGACAACGCGGTAGCGTCGTGGGCAACAGCCGACGGCGTCCTGGTCGTCGGTCCGACGGCCCGGGATCCTCGGCACGACGACGAGGAGCACCCGTGCAGAACCGACAGAACCCCCTCGGCGGCGCCTACGTCTCCGGTCTCGAGCAGCGCGACGAGCTCGGCGCGTACACGGTCGAGGCCGCGTGGCGCCCGGTCGGCAGCTACACCGGCACCGGGGCGGGCCGTGCGCTCGGCCGCTTCGTGGACACCCAGTCCCGCCGTCCCGGCACCGCGACGTCCTCGACGCGGACCGTGACCGGCTCGCTGCGGACGACGACCGGATCGTTCCGGACCGCCTGAGCCCCGGCTCCCCCAGACCGCGAGCGGTCGCCCGACCCGGGACGTCCCCCCACGTCCCCGGCAGGGCGGCCGCTCGTGCCGACCCGGGACGTCCCCCCACGTCCCCGGCAGGGCGGCCGCTCGTGCCGTACCGGGGCAGTCTCCTGCCGGACCCGTGCGGCTGCGTGACACCCGGCGACGCGCGGAGGGTCCTGGTGCCAGGATGGGCGCATGAACGACCGCGCCGGCACCCCCGCGACCGCAGACGACCTCGTCGACCTCGACGCCCTCCTGGCCGCGTACCACGAGCGTGTCCCCGACGTGTCGATCCCCGAGCAGAAGGTGGTGTTCGGCACCTCCGGCCACCGCGGCTCGTCGCTCGACACCGCCTTCAACGACACGCACATCGCCGCGATCACGCAGGCGATCGTCGAGTACCGCACCGAGCAGGGCACCACCGGTCCGCTGTTCATCGGCCGGGACACGCACGCGCTCTCCGCGCCGGCGGAGCAGACCGCGCTCCAGGTCCTGGCCGCCAACGGCGTCCGCGTGCTCGCCGACGCCGAGGACGGCTTCGTCCCGACGCCCGCACTGAGCCACGCGATCATCCGGTACAACCGCGCGGAGCACGGCGACACCGCCGACGGCATCGTCATCACGCCGAGCCACAACCCCCCTCGTGACGGCGGCTTCAAGTACAACCCGCCGCACGGTGGCCCGGCCGACAGCGACGCCACGTCGTGGATCGCCGACCGGGCGAACGCGATCATCGCCGGCGGGAACGCCGACGTCCGCCGCCAGGACGAGACCGCAGCCGAGGGCTACGACTACCTCGGCACGTACGTCGCGGACCTCGAGCACATCATCGACATCGACGCGATCAAGCGCGCCGGGGTGAAGATCGGCGCCGACCCCCTGGGTGGGGCGTCGCTGCCGTACTGGGAGCGCATCCGCGACCACTACGGCCTCGACCTGACCGTCGTGAACCCCGAGGTCGACCCGACGTGGGCGTTCATGACCCTCGACTGGGACGGCAAGATCCGCATGGACCCGTCGAGCCCGTCCGCGATGGCGTCGGTGCTCGCCCACAAGGACGACTTCGACGTCCTGACCGGCAACGACGCCGACTCGGACCGCCACGGCATCGTCACGCCCGACGGCGGCCTGATGAACCCGAACCACTACCTCGCCGTCGCGATCGAGTACCTCTACGCGCACCGCCCCGAGTGGCGCGACGACGCGGCGATCGGCAAGACGCTCGTGTCGTCGAGCATCATCGACCGCGTCGCGGAGTCGCTCGGCCGCCGGCTGTGGGAGGTCCCCGTCGGCTTCAAGTGGTTCGTCCCCGGTCTCATCGACGGCTCCGTGGCGTTCGGCGGCGAGGAGTCCGCGGGCGCGTCGTTCCTCCGCAAGGACGGCACGGCGTGGACGACCGACAAGGACGGCATCATCCTGGCGCTCCTGGCGTCCGAGATCACCGCGGTGACCGGTAAGACCCCCTCGCAGCTCTACACCGAGCTCACGGAGCGCTTCGGTGCGCCGGTCTACCAGCGGGTCGACGCCGCTGCGAGCAAGGAACAGAAGGCCCGGCTCTCGAAGCTCGACGGCGACGCGATCACCGCCGACACCCTGGCCGGCGACCCGATCACCGCGAAGCTCTCGAAGGCGCCGGGGAACGACGCCGCCGTCGGCGGCGTCAAGGTGGTCACGGAGAACGCGTGGTTCGCCGCACGGCCCTCCGGCACCGAGGACGTCTACAAGATCTACGCGGAGAGCTTCGTCGGGCAGGAGCACCTCGAGCAGGTGCAGCGCGAGGCGAAGGAGATCGTGGACGCCGCCCTGGGCGCGTAGTCCCCGACGACCGACAGGGGCGTCACCGGATCCGTCCGGTGGCGCCCCTGTCGCTCCTCCGCATCCGCCGGAGGACCCTGCCGATGTCCACAGGAACGAGGCGGATGGGAACAATCCGTTTGCGCTGGTTGTATTTTTGCAGTGCGCGCAACAACGCTCCCCCGCGCCCGGGCGAGAGCGACGCGCGAGCACCAGTACGCACGGGAGACCGAATGACCCAGACGGCGACCGCACCCGCGGCCCCCACCACGTCCTCGAACGCGGTGATGAACCACCGACAGATCCTGCTCGTCATCTACGGACTGATGGCCGGCATGTTCCTCGGCGCGCTCGACCAGACCATCGTCGGCACCGCCATCCGCACGATCGGCAACGACCTGCACGGGCTCGACCAGCAGGCGTGGGTGACCACGGCCTACCTGATCGCGTCCACGATCACGACGCCGATCTACGGCAAGCTCTCCGACATCTTCGGCCGCCGCCCGCTGTTCCTCACCGCGATCGGCATCTTCATCCTCGGGTCGCTCGCCGCGTCGTTCTCGACCTCGATGCTCATGCTCGCCGGGTTCCGCGCGCTGCAGGGCCTCGGCGCCGGCGGCCTGATGTCGCTGCCGCTCGCGATCATGGGGGACATGCTCGCCCCGCGCGAGCGCGCCAAGTACCAGGGCTACTTCCTCGCCGTGTTCGGCATCTCCTCGGTCATCGGGCCGCTCGTCGGCGGCCTCTTCGCCGGCGCGTCCGAGATCCTGTTCGTCAGCGGGTGGCGCTGGGTCTTCCTGGTCAACGTGCCCGTCGGCATCATCGCGCTCTTCATGGTGACGACGTTCCTGCACCTGCCGAAGTTCGGCGACCGCGGGAAGCCCCGCATCGACTGGTGGGGCGCCTCGCTGGTCATCGTCACCCTCGTCCCGCTGCTCCTCATCGCCGAGCAGGGCCGCGAGTGGGGTTGGGACTCCCCCGGCGCGATCGCCTGCTACGCGATCGGCGCGCTGGGTCTCGTCGCCTTCGTGATCGTCGAGCGCTCCATGGGCGACGACGCGATCCTCCCACTCAAGCTCTTCGGCTCGCGGGTGTTCTCAATGGCCGCGGTCCTGTCCGTGCTCGTCGGCTTCGGGATGTTCGGTGCGATGCTGACGATCCCGCTCTACCTGCAGATCGTCAAGGGCGTCACCCCGACCGAGTCCGGCTTCGCCATGCTGCCGATGGTGCTCGGTCTGATGATCTCCTCGATCGCCTCGGGTCAGATCATCTCGCGCACCGGCCGCTACGGCGCCTTCCCGATCACGGGCACCGCGTTCACGGCGATCGGCTTCACGCTCCTCACCTTCCTGACCGCCGACAGCCCCCTCTGGTTCCTCATGCTCGGCATGTTCGGCATCGGTCTCGGGCTCGGGCAGCTCATGCAGACACTGACCCTCGCCGCGCAGAACTCGGTCTCCCCGCGGGACATCGGCGTCGCCACGAGTGCGGCGACGTTCTTCCGCCAGATCGGCGGCACGATGGGCACCGCGGTGCTCCTGTCCGTCCTGTTCACGCTCATGCCGACGAACATCACCGGCGCGATGCAGAACGAGTCGACGCTCAAGCCGGCCCTCACCGCCGCGCTCACCCCTTCGGTCGCGAGCGCGTCCGAGAACAAGGGCGTGATGGACCAGATCTGGTCGAAGATCGTCGACCCGGTGCAGCAGAACGTGCAGCAGGGTCTCGACCAGGGTGCCGCAGCGGCGAAGCAGGCCGCGGACCAGGCCGTGACGAAGCAGGTCACCGCGCAGGTGCAGCAGCAGGTCGCCGCCGGCCGGATCCCCGCAGCCTCCGCCGACTCGGTCATCGCCGAGCAGGTCGCCGCGAACAAGTCGGCCGCCGAGCAGCAGGCGCTCGAGACCGCCGCGTCGAAGGCGAACGCCGAGGTCGTCGACGGCACGCTGCAGATCGACTACAGCAACGCCGACCAGCGGAAGGCCGTGGTCGACGAGGTCGCGCCGAAGCTGGTCGACCAGCTGGAGAACGGCGACACGGCGGCCAGCTCGTCCGCCGGCTCGGCCACGAGCGACACGTCGTTCCTCAACGGTGCGGACCAGCGGCTCACCCGTCCGTTCCTGGTCGGGTTCAGCCAGTCGGCCGTCGTCGTCTACTCCGTCGGGCTGGGCGTCATCCTGCTCGCCTTCGTCCTGACCTGGTTCTTCCGGGTCCCGCCGCTCCGCAAGGTGTCTGCACTGCAGGAACAGGCGAACGCGGCGAAGGGCGACTCCGACCGCCTGGCAGCGGACGCGCAGCAGGCGGCGGCGGACACCGGCTCGCTGGTCACCCCGGACACAGGGTCGGTCCGGGCGGTCCCGACCTCGCCCGACGTCACGGTGCAGCAGCCGCAGGACCGGTCCGGAGGCACCACCTCCCCCGCCGACCGGCTCGCCTCCGACACGGGTGCAGCTGACCGTGCCGGTCACGACCCCGAGGGCGGCACGCGGGCACCGCTCACCGACGCGACCACGCACGGCGCGCACGCCGCGGCGGCACCGGTGGACGAGCCTCCGGCCACGACCGCGACCATCCGGACGCACCCGGCGCACGCCGCGTCGGACGGGGCCACGCCGCCGGGTACCACGGCCGAGCACCACGGGCGACACACGGCGGAGTAGCCCGCCGCCGCTGGGAGGCGACATCGTCGACGTCGTACGACGTCGAGGGTGTCGCCTCCGTCGTCCCGCCCGGACGGGCGCCGCGCTCGTCAGCGCTGCCCGCGCTCCTGCTCCCGGAGCTCGACGTAGTTGCCAGCGGCGCACTCCGAGGTCGCACTGATCGTGTCGCCGCCGCCCGGGTCGGACGAGTCGAACGCGATGTCCGCGGTCCCGGCGCCCCTGCCGTTGAGTCCGGAGTAGCTGCCGTCCCCGTTGGTGAAGCGCTCCGTCACGAGCCCGGCGCGCTTCCACAGCGTGGTGAGGGTGCTGACATCGGTCTCGACGTCGCCGCGCTCGGCTCGCGAGGACAGGATCGTGGAGTGCACGCCCTCGCCGTTGCCGCGTTCGTCCGTGCACGTCCCGAGCCGTGGGCCCTCCTCCACGGTCCAGTCCCCTCCGAGCGCACTGGCCGAGTCGTCCACGAACTGCTGCCCCGCTCGCTCCGCGTCCTCGGGCCGCGACGACGGGGAACCCGTCCCGCCCGTGCACCCGGCCGTGAGGGCGAGTGCACCCACCATCAGTCCGTCCGCAGCCGTGCGGACCCTCTTCGCCGCCATCGCCCCCGTCTCCCCGGGCGCAACGCGTCCGCCCCGATCCATCCTGGCCGCTCCGGGCGGCAGGCGCTCAGCCCTCCTGTGCGACGGGAGGCACGACCGCCGAACCGACCGCCGACTCGACCGCTGCGTGCGGCAACCGGCGCCGCATCACGTCGACCGCCACCGGGTTGTCGTCCACGAGCACGAACCGCCGGCCCAGGTCACGAGCGACCGCACCGAGCGTGCCGCTCCCCGCGAAGAAGTCGAGCACCCAGTCCCCCTCGCGCGACGACGCCTGCACCATGCGGCGCAGGACGCCCTCGGGCTTCTGCGTCGGGTAGCCGGTCTTCTCGCTGCCGGTCGGCGACACGATGGTGTGCCACCACACGTCCGTCGGCAGCTTCCCGCGCTCGCGCTTCTCCGGCGTGACGAGTCCCGGCGCCATGTACGGCTCGCGGTCGACCGTCTCGGAGTCGAACCAGTAGCGCTCCGGGTCCTTCACGTAGACCAGGATCGTGTCGTGCTTGGTCGGCCAGCGCGTGCGGGACTTCGCGCCGAAGTCGTACGCCCAGATGATCTCGTTGAGGAACGCGTCGCGGCCGAAGAGCGCGTCGAGCAGCACCTTGGCGTAGTGGGCCTCGCGGTAGTCGAGGTGCAGGTACAGCGTGCCGTCGTCGGTGAGCAGCCGCCAGGCCTCGAGCAGGCGTGGCTCGAGGAACGCCCAGTAGTCCTCGAAGCGATCGTCGAAGCGCATCAGGTCGCCGCGGATCCGCTCGTACGTCCGACCACGGAAGCCCGTGATCGTCCCGGCGTCGCCGGCGGTCCGGCGCTCGGCGGTCACCGCGTGGCGCCGCTGCTTCCGTCCGGTGTTGAAGGGCGGATCGAGGTAGACGACCGTGAACGACGCGTCGGGCAGTGTCGGCAGGACGTCGAGGTTGTCGCCCAGCACGACGAGGTCGGGGCTCGAGTCGTCGATGCTGCGCACCGGACCATCCTCCCGCAGTGCGGACCGACGCCCGACCGCACCCAGCCCCCACCACGTCCGACGGCGTACGGTCCCCTGCATGGCATCACCCGAGGTCCGCAACGACACCGACGCGCAGCAGTACTCCCTGGTCGAGGACGGCGAGGTCATCGGCTTCGCGGCGTACGAGGTCGACGGCGACGAGATCCGCTTCACCCACACCGAGGTCGACCCCGCGCACCGCGGCGGTGGCCACGCGTCGATCCTCGTCCAGCACGCGCTCGACGACGTCCGCGAGGGGTCCCTGCGGGTCGTCCCGCTCTGCACCTACGTCAAGGCGTGGATCGAGCGGCACCCGGACTACCAGGAGCTCACCACGCGCTAGCGCGGCAGGTGCTCGCGCTCAGTAGGTGCGGTCGAGCGTGCCGGGTCGCGCCTCGTGCCGTCCGCCGTGTCCGACCGACGGCACACGGATGAGGACGGTGCCGCTGAGCAGGTCGTGGTCGTCGTCGGCGGGCGTCGGGACCTCCTCCGGGAGGCGCGACTGCCGCTCGTACTCGGCCTGCGTCTCGTGACGGGTCGGGGCGAACACCTCGTCCATCATCGCGCCGACACCGCCGGATCCGCCGCTGCGTGTGGCCTTGTTCGACAGGTCGATCCACCCCACGCGATCGGCGACCCACATCACGACGGCCGCCACGGCCACCGCCCCCAGGAGGATCAACCAGTTCACGGTCCCGACGCTACGTCAGTCGACCGGCCAGGGCCTCCGCCGCGCGGATGATCCTGGCGATCGGTCCGCCGCGCCGGCGGACTGCTCGCGTGCTTCCCCACCGGTGTCCGTCGTGCGGATCAGTCGACGACGACCGTCGCCTCCGGCTCGAAGCCGCGGTGCACGATGGAGACGTACCAGTACGAGACGACGTCGCCGTGCCGGACGGCATCGCTCGCGTCCGACTGCGGCTCCACCTCGACCGTCAGCCCGCCGCCGCGCGGCACCGTGACCGGCACCCTCGTGACCAGGCCGCACGGAACGTCGGTGCGCAGGACCTCGTGACGGCCGTCGGGTCCCACGGACACCCGCAGGCGCTTGCCGTCGACGCCGTTGCAGGCGACGAGGAGGTCCCAGTCGCCGGCGGGCGTCTCCGTCCCGGCCGCGCCGCGGTCGATTCCGTTCGACGACCCGAAGCCGCGGTCCCCGTCGAGCAGCGCCGCGTTCATCGCGTCGCCCCACCGGTCGAGTCCTGCTGCCCGTGTCGCGTCGGCATCGTCGGACAGCAGTCCGGAGACAGGTGCGGACGAGCAGGCCGTCGCGACCCCGAGGACCACGAGTCCTGCGACCGTGGCGGACAGGAGACGGCTCGGACGAGGCATGCGCCGAGCATAGAGGGCGCTCCGGTGGGCGTCACTGCTCGGTCAGGGCACCCGCTCGAGCCACTCCCGCGTCGCGAACTTCGTCTCGACCAGCTCCCGCGCGCGGGCCCGCTCCGCCTCGGTCACGTGGCCCTCGTGCGCCCCGTAGAGCTTCGTGAAGGTTCCGATCAGCCGGTCGATGATCTCGGCTCGGGTCAGACCGGTCTGCGAACGCAGCGGGTCGACACGCTTGGCGGCCGAGGTCGTCCCCTTGTCGCTCATCTTCTCGCGACCGATGCGGAGCACCTCGACCATCTTCTGGCCGTCCATGTCGTAGCTCATCGTGGCGTGGTGCAGCAGGGCGCCGGTGCCGAGCCGCTTCTGCGCCGCGCCACCGATCTTGCCCTTGGTCGAGGAGATGTCGTTGAGGGGCTGGTAGTACGCGTCGATCCCGAGGGACTTCAGCGCCTCGATCACCCACTCGTCCAGGTAGGCGTACGAGTCGGCGAAGGTCATGCCCTGCACGAGGTCGGTCGGCACGTACAACGAGTACGAGATGATCGCGCCGGCGTCCATGAACATGGCGCCGCCGCCGGAGATGCGGCGGACGACCTCGACGCCGTACTTCGCGGCACCGGCCGGGTCGACCTCGTTCTTCAAGGACTGGAACGACCCGATCACGACCGCGGGCTGGTCCCACTCCCAGATGCGCAGGGTCGGACCGCGACGTCCGGCACCGACCTCCTCGGTCAGGACCTGGTCGAGCGCGAGGTGCTCGTTCGGGCTGATCGGCCCCTCGTGCACGATCTCCCAGTCGTACTCCTGCCACGTCGACGCCCGCGAGAGCGCGCGACGGACGGCGACCCCCACCGACTCCGGTGTGAAGCCGAGCAGCACCGCCCCCTCGGGCAGCGCCGTGCGGACCGCGGCGGCGATGCCGGCCGCGTCGGTGGTCGCGGGCAGGCCGTCCACGGCCTGGTCGATCAACGGCAGCGCGTCGTCCGGCTCGAGGAAGAAGTCACCCGCCAGCCGGAACTCCTGGATGCTCCCGTCGACGACCTCGAGGTCGACGACGACCAGCTTGCCTCCGGGGACCTTGTACTCACCGTGCACAGGGCGAGCCTACGCCCGCCACCGGCCGGACGGGAGGCGCGGGGCACCGCCGCCACGCGCCTCCCGTCCGGCACCCCGTCGCGTCAGCGTGCCACGTGGCGGTCGAGCCACGCGATCAGGTCGGCGACCACCTCGTCGCGGTTCGTCTCGTTGTAGACCTCGTGCCGCGCCCCGTCGTAGACGTGGACCTGGACGTCGGACAGCCGACCGCGACGGCGGTACGCCTGGGCGAGCCGCTCCACGGAACGGGGTCCTCCGAGGGTGTCGTCCGATCCGACCTGCAGCAGGATCGGCAGGTCGTGCGGGATGCCTCGGCGTGGCACGCCGAGCAGCCGCGCGGCGTCACGGACACCGAAGAGCTTGATCACGTCGGCCTCGACCGCGAGCGGGTCGGCGGCGATCGCGTCGATGACGGCCCGGTCGCGCGTGATCCACTCGAACTTCGTCGGTCCGGAGCCCGCGTGCCGGGCGTTCAGGTCGCCGCTGTTCATCCACCCGGGCAGGCGGTACGCCGTGGCGGAGAGCACGACCCCGTCGTACCGCTCCGATGAGGTGTTCACGATCCGCTGTGCCATGAGCGACCCCCACGAGTGCCCGACGAGCACGAGCGGGACGCCGGGGTCCTGCTCGCGGGCGACGTCGCTCATCTGCTCCACGGCCGCGATCGCCGCGCGCAGCCCTCCCGGGCCGAGCCGCCCGAGCCGCGTGTGGTCCCCGTCCCACTGCGCCAGACCGGTCCGGCCGTGCCCGCGGTGGTCGTTCGCGTGCACGGTCCAGCCGGCTCGGACGAGGTCCTGCGCCAGCGGCTCGTACCGGAGCCCGTGCTCCCCGACACCGTGCGCGATCTGCACGATGCCCTTCGGCCTGGCGGCGCGCCAGGTCGAGTAGACGATCTCGACGCCGTGCGCGTCGGTGAACGAGGAGTCCCCTCGAGCGGCGGAGAAGGTGGGCACGGGTCGATCCTCGCAGACGTGGGGGCGGCGCAGGCGGTCCGTGGCGTGTCCGTCCGGCGTCCACGCAGCCGGCTCGGAGCCCGCCCAGGTCCACCAGGAACGCCGCACGCCTGGGAGGATCGACCGGTGACCTCCCACCGCATCGATGCCTCGCCCGACACCGCTGTCGACGTCCTCACCGCGGAACGCGAGCCCGTGCTCCGCGTCGAGGACGGCGACACCGTGACCGCCCGGACGCTGAGCGCCGCCGGCTACACCGAACGGCTGGCCGCGCCGGGGGCGGACGCACCGACGCTCCTCGATCCGCGACGCGGGCACTGCTTGGTCGGACCGATCGCGGTCACGGGAGCGCGACCCGGACAGGTGCTCGCCGTGCGCTTCGATGCGCTGGTGCCGGACGACTGGGGCTACACCGGGTCCGGCGGCGTCGACACCCCGGTCAACCGGGCGCTCGGACTCGTCGGCGCGGCGTCGCGCGGGCCGCTGCTCTGGGACGTCGCCGCGGACGCCGGCACGGCGCGGAACCAGCTCGGGCTGGGCGTCCGGACCGCGCCGTTCCTCGGCGTGGTCGGTCTGCCGCCGGAGCCCACCGGGGAGCACTCGACGATCCCGCCGCGTCCGCTCGGCGGGGGCAACATCGACTGCCGCGAACTGGTCGCCGGCGCGACGCTGTACCTACCCGTCACCGTGCCGGACGCGCTGCTCTCCGTCGGGGACGGGCACGCCGCACAGGGCGACGGCGAGGTCTCCGGCACCGCGGTCGAGTGCGGCATGACGACCACGATGACGCTGTCCCTGCTCGACCACGCCCCGGTCGAGGGCGTCCACGCCGACACCCCTGCCGGCCGCATCACGTTCGGGTTCGACGCCGACCTCAACACGGCGACGACGACGGCGCTCGACCGGATGGTCGACTGGATCGTCGGGCTGCACGGGATCACCCGCGGGCAGGCACTGGCGATGGCGAGCGTCGCGGTGAGCATGCGTGTGACCCAGGTCGCGAACCGGACCTGGGGCGTGCACGCGCTGCTCCCCCACGACGCGATCCTCGCCCCCGACGCAGGCTGAGCGCCCGACGCGGCCCGGGCGCGGACGGGCGCGGACGGGAGGCGGCGGGGGGGGGGGGCCCCCCCCCCCCCCCCCCCCCCCCCGCCTCCCGTCCGCCGCTTCGAGCCCATCGCCCCCGACCTGGGATGCCGAACCGCGCGTCGGAGGCAGGAAGTTCCTGCTCCCGATGCGCGGTTCGTCCTCCCACGCGCGGAACGGCACTCCGTGTCCGGGGTCAGTGCGCGGAGTACCCGCCGTCGACCAGGTGGTAGCTGCCGCTGATGAACGAGGCCTTGTCGCTCAGCAGGAACAGCACGAGCGCTGCGACCTCGGCATCGGTGCCGAGCCGCTTCGCCGCGTGCTCACCCTCGAGCGCCGCGAGCTCCTCGGCGGAGAGCGACGACCGGACGAGCGGGGTGTCGATGAACCCGGGACCGACCGCGTTCGTCCGGACGCCCTGCGCCGTGTACTCGAGCGCCGCGACCTTGGTCAGCCCGACGAGCGCGTGCTTCGAGGCCACGTACGCGGCGTTGTGCGCGATGCCGACCGACCCCAGCACCGACGCCATGTTCACGATCGCGCCACCACCGGCAGCCAGGATCGCCGGGATCTCGTAGCGGAGCCCGTAGAAGACGCCGTCGAGGTCGACCGCGCGGACCCGGTCCCACGCCTCGACGTCGTACTCGCCGATGGGCTGGGGAGCGGCACCGATGCCGGCGTTGTTCACCGCGAGGTGGAGCGCGCCGTAGGTGTCGACCGCGTGCTGGACCATCCGCTCGTTGTCGCCCACGACCGCGGAGTTCGCCTCGAACGCACTCGCGGTGCCCCCGGCGTCCTCGATCTCGGCCACGACCCGCTGCGCGGCCTCGGCCTTGATGTCGGTGACGACGACCCGCGCGCCCGCGGCCGCGAGCTCCTTCGCGATCGCAGCCCCGATGCCGCTGCCGCCACCGGTGACGACGGCGACCCTGCCCTCGAACTCGGACATGTTCTCCTTCTTCCTCGACGTTCCGTCGATCGTGCACAAAACAACACGTGTTGCACACAGAGCGTACACCTCGCGCAGACCAGTTCGTTCGCTGAACTAATGAGGTAGGCTAACGGTCGTGCCCGATACCTCACTCGCCACCGACCTCCGCGTCGCGGTGGCCCGGTTGTCCCGGACGCTGCGCGCGCAGAAGGTCGACGCGAGCATGACGGACGGCCAGTTCTCGGCCCTCGCGCGACTGCACCGCGAGGGCGCCATGACCCTCGCCGAGCTCAGCCGGCAGGACGGCGTCACACCGCCGAGCATGACGAAGTCGATCGCGGTGCTCGTGGACCGTGGCCTCGTGTCGAAGGTCGACCACGGCGACGACCGCCGCAAGGTCCTGCTCGCCGCGACCCCGGCCGGAGCGACCTTCGTCGAGGAGACCCGGCGCCGCCGCGACGACTGGCTCTCCCCGCGCCTCACGACCCTGACCGCCACCGAGCGCCGCACCCTCGCCGAGGCCACCGAGATCATGAGGAGGCTTGCCCAGCAGTGACCGCCCTGTTCCGCTCCCTGTCCACCCGCAACTACCGCATCTGGTTCGCCGGGGCCCTGGTCTCCAACGTCGGCACCTGGATGCAGCGCACCGCCCAGGACTGGATCGTCCTGACGAAGCTGTCCGACAACGACGCGATCGCGGTCGGCATCACGATGGCGCTGCAGTTCGGTCCGCAGCTGCTCCTGCTCCCGCTGACCGGCCTGGCCGCGGACCGCTTCGACCGGCGGCGGATGCTCATGCTGACGCAGGGACTCATGGGCGCCCTCGGGCTCGGCCTCGGGATCATGGTCCTCACCGACACGGCGACCCTGTGGTCCCTGTACGGCTTCGCCCTGGCGCTCGGCATCGTCGCCGCGTTCGACACCCCGATCCGTCAGGCGTTCGTCTCCGACGTCGTGCAGGGCGAGCACGTCTCGAACGCCGTCGCGCTCAACTCGGCGTCCTTCAACGCCGCCCGGCTCATCGGGCCCGCGGTCGCGGGCGTGCTCATCGCCGCGATCGGGTCCGGCTGGGTGTTCGTCATCAACGCCGGCTCGTTCCTGGCCGTCCTCGTCGCGCTCCGCTTCGTCGACCCCGCCCAGCTCGCCGAACGCGTGCGCGCGAAGCGCGGGAAGGGGCAGATCCTCGCCGGCTTCACCTACGTGCGGACCCGTCCGGACATCATCGTGGTGCTCTGCATGATCTTCGTCGTGGGGACCTTCGGCGTGAACTTCCCCATCTTCACCTCGACCATGGCGCGGGTCGAGTTCGGCAAGGGTGCCGGCGAGTTCGGCCTGCTGAACTCCGTCATGGCGATCGGTTCGGTCGCCGGCGCGCTCCTCTCCGCCCGGCGGGACCGCCCGCGGATGCGGACCCTCGTCGTCGCCTCGGCCGGCTTCGGCCTGGCGTGCACGGCGGCGGCCCTCGCCCCGACGTACTGGACCTTCGCGGTCGTGCTCGTCTTCGTCGGCCTGGCCTCGCTCACCTTCATGACCACGGCCAACGCGCTCGTGCAGACCACCACGAAGCCCGCGATGCGCGGTCGCGTGATGGCGCTGTACATGGCGATCTTCGCCGGGGGCACACCGATCGGCGCCCCGGTGGTGGGCGCCGTCGCCGATGCGTGGGGGCCACGCTGGGCGATCGTGGTGGGAGCCGCGTCGGGCTTCGTCGCGCTCGCGATCGCCCTGGTCTGGCTCGTCCGCTGGGAACACCTGCGGCTGCGGTACGACGCCGATGCCCGACTGCACCTCGCGGTCACGCATGCGGTGCCGGTGGTCGGCACGCGGGCGTCGCGTGCCGCGCTGCGGCGCGACCTGGAGCGCGACGAGGCGGTGGCGGACCGGTCCAGCTCGGTCTGAGCGTCGGGACCGTCGCCGGCCAGGAGGCACGGGCCACCCCCGCCACGCGCGCACCGCGACAGGATGCCGGCCGGGAGGCACGGTGCCAGCCCGCCACGGCCCTCCCGTCCGGCCCTCTGCCCCGCCCGACGACCGCAGCTCAGCGCGCGGGGGTCGCGACCGTGAAGACGCGGTCCTCGAGCGCCGCGACGACGGCGTCGACCGCGGCGGCGAGTCCCTCGGCGGCGGCTCGGATCCGGCCCGGAGCACCGACCTCCACGCGTCCGAGCGCCGAACGCGCGACCCGGAACGCGGCGACCTGGTCCCCCACGCAGGCGGGCGCGACGTCCGCGAGGCAGTCGTCGGCGCGCGCCGCGAGGAACGCGAGCGACCGCGGACTGTGCGACTCGTGGAGGAGGAACCCGGCGGCGTCCCGCGGATCGACGCCGTGGTGGTCGCGCCCCCGCCGGAAGGCCTCGCCGGCACCGCACGCCCGCAGCGCGGTGGTCCACGACGCCGCCGACCCCGCATCGACGAGCGACGACGCCAGCAACCGCGCCGTGAGGCCGCACCGCAGCAGGGACCTGCCCAGGGTGAAGAACTCCCACACCTCGTCGCGGCTGACGTCACCCTCGACGACGCCGACGGCCAGCGCGCTCCGTTCCCGCACCCACGCGAGGAACTCGTGCGCCCGGTCGACGGCGACCTTGCGCGGCATGCGCGACCGGGTGACGTCGAGGCAGTCCCAGAGCTCGGTGGACACGACCTCGCGCGCGCGACGGGCGTGGTCCCGTGCCACGCCGACCGCGTGTGCGACCGAGGCGGGTTCGTGCCGGTCGAGGGCGAGCGACTCGACGACGGCCGCACGCTCACGGCGTCGTGCGGGCGCGCGTGCACCCACGACGCGGTGCAGCACGGAGCCGACCGTGGACTCCTCCTCGACCACACCCGCGTCGGGCCGGACGACGTAGACGTCGAGCATCCTCGCGACCACGTCGGCGCGCTCCACCGCGCTCCCGACGTGGAACACGCTCCCCGCGAGTCGGCTCAGCACGTCGGCTCCTGCATGCGGCGAAGCTACCGAGCGGGCATTGCGGCGGTGTTTCGGGACCGCGTCACGGGTGTTGCGAGCCATCCGGCAGACGCGCTCCCAGGAGACACTCGCTAGACAACCTAACTAGAGCGTCTAGCATTGTCCGTATGACGACCGAGGTGACGAACACCACCACGGGCTTCTGGTACGGGTCAGGATCCAGGGTCGACGCGGTGGACGTACTGAACGCGCTCCGCAGGTACCGGAGTGCCGAGAGCGCTGCCCAGCGCCGGGCGCGCGAGGCACTCGGCATCGGCGAGAACGCACTGCTCGCGCTCCGGGTCCTGCTGGACGCCGAGTCCGAAGGACGCTCCGTCAACGCGAAGGAACTCGCCGACCGACTCGAGATCACGCCGGCGTCGACGTCGGCACTCGTGGACCGACTCGTCCGCAGCGGTCACGTCGAACGACACCCCGACCCCCACGACCGCCGTGGGGTCATCCTCACCGCGTCCGGCGGGTCGATGCGGCAGGTGCTGCGGGTGATCGACCAGCTCGACACCCGCGCGATCGAGGTCGCCGAGCACCTGCCCCAGACGGACATGTCGGTCATCGTCGCGTTCCTCGAGGAGATGGCCCGGGTCGTCGACCACGACGAGGACGCGGCCGACGCGGAGCGCTCCGCGTAGCCTCGTCCCATGCCCAGCGCACCGGACGAACCCGTCGGGGTCCCACCGCTCGGTCCGCGGTCGCAGGAGCCGGGCCGCGAGCACGCGCGCGACCCCGAGGACGACATGCCGCTCGCCGAGCTCGACGCGCGCGCCCGGGCCGACGCCGCACTCCGGCGCATCCGGAACGGCGCCGACCCCGCGCGGGAGGCCTTCGACCTGGCGAACACGATGAACGACGAGGCCGTCGGACGACTCCACGGTGCCGTGCTGCGCTGGCTGCGCTGGCTGCGCTGGTTGCGCCGAGACTGACCCGGCGGGCGGCCTACCGCTGGTCGTCGGCGAAGGCGGTGCCCACCGCAGCGATGTCGTCGGCGCCGTGCCCGGCTGCACTGGCGTCGGCGTAGACCCGGTCGAGCGCGTCGAGGAGGGTCGTCGACACCCCCGCGGTCCGTGCCGCGTCGCCGATCAGCCCGATGTCCTTCCGCAGGCCGTCGAGGGCGAACTGCGGCGCGAGGTCACCGCCGATCATCGCTGCACCCTTCGTGTGCGCGTAGGGCGAGTCGCTCGCGGTGCCGTCGATCGCGTCGAGGAACAGCTGCGGGTCGAGTCCGAGCGCACGGGCGATCGCGAGCGACTGGCCGGTCGCGGCGGTGATCGACGCGACCCAGGCGTTGGCCGCGAGCTTCAGGGCCGTGCCGTCGCCGACCCGCTCCCCCGAGCGGACGGTCTTCGCCCCGATGGCGTCGAGCACCGGATCCACACGGTCGAGCACGTCCGACGGGCCGGCGGCGAGCATGGTGAGCTTGCCCTGCTCCGCAGGGGCCTTCGTGCCGAGCATCATCGCCTCGACGAGGGTGATGCCGTACTTCTCGGCCAACTGCACCACGGTCTCGGTCCCCACGACGCCGATGGTCGAGGCCTGCACCCACAGGGCATCCGCGGGAGCGTCCCCGGCAGCGGTCTCGAGGACGTCGACGACCGCATCGGTGTCGAAGAGCGTCAGCAGGACGACCTCGGCGTCGTTGACCGCCGCGGCAGCGTCCGTCGCCACGGTGGCGCCGGCGTCGCCGAGCGGGCGCGCCTTGTCGGCGCTGCGGTTCCACACGGTCACCCGGTGGCCCTCGCGTAGCAGCGATCCCGCGACCCCTGCACCCATCGTCCCCGTACCCAGCACCGTCACGCGCACCACTGTCTCCGTCCTGCGTCCGGCACCCTGCCGACGTCGCTCTCAACGCTACGCCTGCGCGGCCCGACCAGCCTGGCCCGACCAGCCTGACCCGGTCGGCGTGCGGATGCCGACACCCGTCGCGTGTGCGACCCGTTCAGAGCAGGCCGCGAGCGGCGAGCCACGGAGCCGGATCGATCGGCGTCCCGCCGACGACGACCTCGAAGTGCAGGTGCGGGCCGGTGGAGACCCCGGTGCTGCCCACGGCGCCGAGCTGTTCGCCGGCCGACAGCGTCTGCCCGGGCAGGACGTCGATGCGGGACAGGTGCCCGTACCGCGTCTGCGTGCCGTCCGGATGTGCGAGGAGCACCTGGTTGCCGTACCCGCCGAGCGGCCCGGCGGACACGACCCGTCCGGGCATCGAGGCGACGACGGGCGTTCCGGATGCCGCGGCGAAGTCGAGCCCGTGGTGGTCCGTCGAGCACGCACCGCACCCGGCGACCTGCCGACCACCGAAGCCTCCGGCGGTCGGGATCGTCCCCGCGACGGGACGGACCACGTCCGAGCCCGTCGTGATCCGGACGCGGCCGTGTCGATCGCGACCCGCCCGGGTCGCCTGCACGTCGAAGCCGTCGCGGACGACGGTGACGGTGACGCCGGACGCGACGCGGTAGTGCTGCTCCGGCGCCGGGGCGACCTGGTGCGCAGGCGCGGGTGCGGCGCCGAGACCGAACCCGACGGGGTCGTCGAGTGCGGCGGCCGGGGTCGCCACGGAGACGACCAGGCAGGCGGCGAGGGCGGACGCCGTCACCGGGAGGAGTCGCGAGGACGACCCCGACCGGGCCGGTGGCAGCGCCGCGGGACGCTGAGGCCGACCGACAGCGACACCCCTGCGGAGCTCGGGGACGTGCAGGTCACGCCCGGGTCGCCCGGACATGCGCAGGTCGGGCACGCGCAGGTCGGGTACGCGCAGGCCGTGTTTGTTGTACTTGCCGAGCTTGCCGAGCCTGCCGGGACGATCGGCGGACCGGCGAGGGGTGCGGAGGTCACGACGACTCGGCTGGGCTGCTCCGGACCGAGCGCCGTCGATGGTGGTGGTGGTGGTGGACACCGAGGCGGCGGCAGGGGGGACCGCCGCCTCGGTGGTCTGGTGGCCGACACGGACGGACCGGGCAGCGGCGTCGTTCGCCGCTCGGCGGGCCGCTCCGCGGGGGCGGATCGAGGCCGTCGGTGCCGAACCGGGGGCGCTGTCGGTCGTGGTCATCGTCATCGTGTCGGGAGATCGGATCGGGTCGGTCGGGATGGGGTGTGTCGGGATCGGGTGTGTCGGGACGCTCGGACGTCGTCCGTCATCGGTGGCGGTGCCGGTCGGTTCAGCCGCGGACGACGCCGTCGCGCGTGATGCGCTCGAGCTCCCCGACGACGGCGTCGACGACCGCGCGGGTGATCGCATCGGTCACCGCTTCGACCAGGGCGAGCTGGTCGGGCGTGACGGCGACCTCGCTCGGGAGCGCGGTCCCGACCCGCTGCGGGATCTCGTCGATCGCGGCGACGAGGGCAGCCGGCACCAGGGCGGACCGCATCGGGGACACGGGAGCCGTCAGCGGCGAGGTGGGTGCGGGGACGACCCGGGTGCGTGCGGCGGTGGAGACCGCTGCTGCCGGAGCGGGCGTCGCCGTCGGGACCGGTGCCGGTGCCGGTGCCGGTACCACCGGAAGGGTCACCGCGGGCTGGGCCTGCTCCGGCGCCGTGGTCGCGGCGCGGGAAGCCCGACGCGAGATCGAGTCGAAGAGGGGCGTGGAGGACATGCTGCTTGCCTTCCGGTCAGTGGTGGATCGGGCCGTCCTGGGCGGTCCGACTGCGCTCGTGCCTCGAGCACGAGGACGATTCAACCACTGATATTCCGAATGTGCAATAGCGCGTTCCGGGTCAGTCCGGCTCGACCGCCTGCGTCGGGTCGTCGCGCCGCAGCACCTGCTTGACCCGCTCGACGATCGTCGACGGCGGGTTGTTGTAGGCGTTCGCGGGTTCCTGGCCGCTCAACGCCTGGATCGCGTCCATCACGGCGTCGGTCGCGTGGCGCCGTGCACGGCCGGACGACGCCTCGCCGAAGTGGGACAGGTCCATCGGTGCACCGAACTCGATGGTGACGCGGGCGAGCCGCGGCAGCCGGGAGCCGACGGGCTGCACGTCCTCGGTGCCGGTGAGCGCGACCGGCACCACCGGCGCCCCGCTCGTCAGCGCCAGCCAGGCCACGCCGGTCCGACCCTTGTAGAGCCGACCGTCGAGGGACCGGGTGCCCTCGGGGTAGATGGCGAAGGCCTCGCCGGCCTCGAGCCGCTCGAGCCCGAGGTCGAGGGCGTGCTGCGCCGCGGCTCCCGCTCCGCGTTCGACCCCGATGGCACCGATCCCGCCGAAGAACGCGCGCGAGACCGCACCGCGCAGACCGGTCCCGGTGAAGTACTCCTGCTTGGCCAGGAACGACACCTTGCGCGGCGCCATGAGGGTGATCGCCGGGGAGTCGATGAAGGACCGGTGGTTGCTCGCCAGGATGACCGGCCCGTGCTTCGGTACGTTCTTCCGTCCAACGATGCGCGGTCGCCAGACCAGGCGCGCGAGCGGGGTCACCACCGCACGGCTCATCGTGGTGGCGAACTTCGTCGTACCGGGCAACCGGGCCTCCTCGTCGTGGGAGGTTCCGAGTGTAGTGAGCGTCGCGCGGGCCACATTCCGTCTGCGGAATGCGTCTGCGCGGCAACCGCCGGCGGCTCAGTCCGCGTGCGCTGCGACCACGTCGAGGACCGCGCGCCCGTACCGCTCGAGCTTCGCGCCGCCGATGCCGGAGATCTCGCTGAGGGCGTCCTCGTCCGCCGGCTTCACCGCAGCGATCCCCCGCAGTGTCGCGTCGTTGAACACCACGTAGGCGGGGACCCCCTGCTCCCGGGCCTGCGCCGCACGCCAGGCACGCAGCGCCTCGAACAGGCCGAGGGCCTCCTGCGGCACGTCGGTGACCGCCTGACGTCGCACCCGTTGACCCCGCGGAGCCTTCACCGGGTCGCGACGCATCAGCACGCGCGTGCGACCGCTCAGGACCTCGGCGCTCGCGGGGCTGAGGACGACCGTGCCGAAGCCGTCGCCCGACACCGCCGCGTAGCCCTGCGCCAGGAGCTGCCGGGCGACCGCACGCCACTCCCCCTCGCCCAGGTCGTTGCCGATGCCGAAGGTCGCGAGGGAGTCGTGCCGCAGCTCCTGCACGCGGGGCGACTGCTTGCCGACCAGGATGTCCACGAGGTGCGCGACGCCGTACCGCTGGCCGCGCTCACGCTCCAGCCGGACCACGGTCGACAGGAACTTCTGCGCGGGCACGGTGCCGTCCCACGGCTCGGGCGGTGCGATGCAGGTGTCGCAGTTCCCGCAGGCCGTGGACTCCTGCCCGAAGTACGCCAGCAACCGCACCCGGCGGCACTCGATCGTCTCGCACAGCGCGAGCATGGCGTCGAGGTGGGCGCTGAGCTGCCGCCGGTGCGCCGCGTCGCCCTCGGACTGGTCGATCATCCGGCGCTGCTGCACGACGTCGTTCAACCCGTAGGCGAGCCACGCCGTCGAGGGCAGCCCGTCACGACCCGCACGTCCGGTCTCCTGGTAGTACCCCTCGACCGACTTCGGCAGGTCGAGGTGCGCCACGAACCGCACGTCGGGCTTGTCGATGCCCATGCCGAAGGCGATCGTCGCGACCATGACGATGCCGTCCTCGCGGAGGAACGTCGACTGGTTGCGCTCACGGACCTTCGCGTCGAGGCCGGCGTGGTACGGCAGCGCCGGGATCCCCTGGTCGGCGAGGGCGGCCGCGGTGCGCTCGACCGAGTTGCGGGACAGGCAGTAGACGATCCCGGCGTCACCGCTGTGCTCGGTGCGGATGAACGTCAGCAGCTGCTGCAGCGCACCGGTCTTCGGCTCGATGCGGTACTGGATGTTCGGCCGGTCGAAGTCGGCCACGAAGTGCGCGGCGTCGTCGAGCCCGAGGCGGCCGGAGATCTCGCGGTGGGTCTGCGGCGTCGCGGTCGCGGTGAGGGCGACGCGCGGCACCGTCGGCCAGCGTTCGTGCAGCACGCTGAGCTCGAGGTAGTCGGGGCGGAAGTCGTGGCCCCACTGGGCCACGCAGTGTGCCTCGTCGATGGCGAACAGGGCGATGCGTGCGCGGTCGAGCAGGGATCGGGTCGACTCGAGTCGCAGGCGCTCGGGCGCGAGGTAGAGCATGTCGACCTCGCCGGAGACGACCGCCCGTTCGACCCGGGCGCGCTCGTCGGGGCCCTGGGTGGAGTTGAGGAACGCGGCGCGGACACCGTTGGCGGCGAGGGCGTCGACCTGGTCCTGCATGAGGGCGATGAGCGGCGAGACGACCACGCCGACGCCGTCACGGACGAGCGCGGGCACCTGGTAGCAGAGCGACTTGCCGCCACCGGTCGGCATGAGCACGAGCGCGTCGCCGCCGGAGACGACCTGGTCGATGATCGCGGCCTGCTCGCCGCGGAAGGCGTCGTACCCCCACACGCGGTGCAGGACGTCGAGCGCGGCAGCCCGCGACGGCGAGGTCGTGGTCGTCGTGCTCATGCACCCAGCCTACGAGCGCGGGGCGACACCCACCGTCTCGTCCACAGGCACCGCGTCGTCCGGGCCGGCCGCCGACGTGTCCCGGTCCGTCTCGGGACCGCGGGCCGGTGCGGCTGCCCAGCCCGTGCCTCCCGGCAGGGTCCACTGCCGACCGGCCGCCCAGACCGGAGCCGGACCGCGGAAGCGGGGCGCCTCGTGTCCCGGGAAGCGACGGTCGAGCCCCCGCCACCACGCGAGGAGCTCGATCATGCCCCAGAAGGCGAGCGAGGTCGCGAGCGTGACCAGGAAGCCACCCGCGGTGCCGTCCGAGGCGTCGAGGTCGACCTTCGACCAGCCGGGGGCCTGCAGCACGAAGATCATGATGTTGTTGAAGGCGTGCTGCAGGACGGTGGCCTCCATGCCGCCGGTCCGCAGCACGATGATCGCGGCGATCAGCCCGAACGAGCCGACGTCGAGGATGCCCCACACGTTGTAGCCGTTCGGGATGTGCCCCGCGGCGAACACGACCGTCGACACCGCGACGGCGACGACGACGCCGACGATCCGGACCGGGATCCACGATGCGATGGTCTGGATCAGGAAGCCGCGGAAGACGTACTCCTCCGCTGCACCCTGGAAGGGCACGAGCACCAGGACCATCACGATCGTGAAGGTCAGGGTGGCGGGCGAGACCGTCGACTGCCCGATGGCGTCGTGGTCCCAGCCGAAGCCGCCGTCGAACGAGAACATCCCCCACGTCTGCAGCAGGAACATCGGGATCGCGATGACGAGCGTGGGGAGCAGGCACCACAGCGTCCACCGCCAGCGCACCCGGAAGCGCGTCGACGACAGGATGCCCGCCGGGCCGATCCGGGCGATCTTCACCGCGAGCAGGATGCCGGGCAGCAGCACCACGAGCGACAGCAGGGTCAGCGACAGGATGAGCGGGTCCGTGGGGTCGAGGGCGCCGCTCGTCAGGTCGTCCTGGAACCCGATCAGCCCCTCGGCGCCCTGCGTCGCACCGATCGGCACGAAGTACGCCACCGCGAGGACGATCTGCGTCACGACGTAGTACCCGACGAGGAACGCGAGCGCGACCAGCGGACGCCACCAGCGCCAACGGGCATCGACACGGGGCAGGCGGTGGTAGGGAACGCTCACCCGCGCAGGCTACCGGCACGGGCAGGATGGGAGCCGTGCTCTCCGTCCTGCTCGGCCTGACCGGTGCGGTCGTCTACGGGGCGGCCGACTTCCTCGGCGGCCTCGCCGCACGCCGGGTCCGGGCCGTGGTCGTCGCGGCCGCCGCGGCGGCGGTCGGGCTGGTCCCGCTCGGTGCCGGGGTGCCGCTCGTGGGCGCGACGTTCTCGACCGGCGCGGTCGTCGCGGGGACGGCCGCGGGGGTCTCCGGGTCCGTGGCGGTGCTGCTGCTGTACCGGGCGCTGGCCGTCGGCCCGATGAGCGTGCTGTCGCCCCTGACGGCGGTGTTCGCCGCGCTCACCCCGGTCGTCGTCGCGCTGCTGGGCGGGACGGTGCTGTCGTTCGCGGCGTCGGTCGCGCTCGTGGTCGCGGTGCTCGCGGTCGTGCTGGTCGCGGCGGTGCGGGACTCCTCGGGTGCGCGGGTGACCGCGGTCGGAGTGGCCACGGCTGCGGTGGCGGGGTGCGGGTTCGGCGGGATCGTGCTCGCGTACGACGCGGCACCCGGGGACGCCGGGGTCGCGACGCTCCTGGTCGGGCGGGTGGTGCAGGCGGTGCTGCTCGGCGCCGTGGCGGTCGTGGTGGCGGCGCGGTCGGGGCCGGTGCGGTGGCGGTCTCCGTTCCGCTGGCCGCGCTGGTCACGGCCGACGGTGGTCGCCGTGGTGGCGTGCGGGGTGCTCGACGCCCTCGCGAACGCCTGCATCCAGGCGGCGCTGCACGTCGGTTCGGGCGACGCCACGCTCCCGGTGGTGAGCGTCCTCAACGCGCTGTACCCGATCGGCACGGTGGTGCTCGCGGGCGTCGTGCTGCGCGAACGGCTGACCGCGGTGCAGTGGACCGGGATCGTGCTCGCGTTCGCGGCCGCGGTCGGACTGGCGCTGGCCTAGCGGGCGGCGGGCGTCGGAGTCGGGCGTCGGGCGTCGGGCGTCGGGCGTCGGGCGTCGGGCGTCGGGCGTCGGGCGTCGGAGTCAGTCGTCGGCGACGAGGCGCTTGCCGAGCGAGACCGCGCGGTCCGGGGCGTACCCGAGCGAGGCGTAGAACCCGAGGACCTGCTCGTTCCCCTCGCGCACCTGCACGTTGACCTTCGGGCACCCGCGCTCGGTGAGCAGCCGTTCGAACTCGGCCATGAAGGCGCGGCCGAGCCCGGAGCCCTGCAGGTCGGGACGGACGGCCAGGTAGTTCACCCAGCCGCGGTGCCCGTCGTACCCAGCCATGCCGACGCCGACGACCGTGCGCTCGTCGTCGTGCTCGGGCTGCTCGGGCTGGTCGGGCTGCTCGGCGACCAGGAAGAGCTCGGGCTGCTCGGCGACCTTCCGCGCGATGTCACGACGCGGGTCGTTCCACGGACGCAGCAACCCACAGGCTTCCCACAGGGCGACGACCGTCTCGGTGTCGTCGGGGCGGAACGGTCGGAACACCGGGGTCATCCGTCCACGCTAGCGGGACCCGTGGGCATCCACAGGTGCGAGGACTCGTCACCTGTTCGTCGGCGTGGTCTGATAGACCTGTCCGACCACCCCATCCGGATCAGGAGCACCGTGACCGCACACGACACCGCCCCGACGCGCCGCTCGGCGCGCGAGGACGAGGCCACGCGGCCGCCACGACGCCCTCGACGCCGTCAGACCGTCGGCGGGGCGCTCGTCTCGCTGCTGGCCGAGCTCCTGATCATCGCCGGTGCCGGCACGGGCCTCTACGTGGTGTGGACCGCGTGGTGGACGGACGTCGTCGCCGTGAACGAGCAGACGAAGCTCGTCGACGACCTCGGGCAGCGCGCGGCGCCGAAGGTCGAGGGCTCGGAGCACCGGGGCGAGGCGCCCGTGCTCGCCGAACCCCCGGAGGTCACGAGCGTGTTCGGCACGATGCAGATCCCCCGCTTCGGCGCCGACTACCTCCGTCCGATCGGTGAGGGCACCGACCGCGAGCGCGTGCTCAACACGATCGGGCTCGGGCACTACCAGGACACCGCGATGCCGGGCGCCGAGGGCAACTTCGCCGTCGCCGGGCACCGCGTGACGTACGGCAAGCCGCTCAACCAGATCGCGGAGCTCAAGACCGACGACGCGATCGTCGTCCGGGTGACCGACGAGGAGAAGGACTTCGACGTCTGGTACGTCTACAAGGTCACCGACTCGCAGATCGTCACGCCGGACAAGATCGAGACGATCGCGCCGGTGCCGAACCAGCCGGGTGTCACGCCCTCGGCCGAGGACCGCTGGCTCACCCTGACCGCGTGCCACCCCATGTGGTCCGCCAAGGAGCGCTACGTGACCCACGCCAAGCTCGACTACTGGATGCCCGTCTCGGAGGGCACCCCCAAGGAACTCTCGGAGACGCCGAAGTGATCTTCCCGTTCGTCTGGCGGATCCTGCCCGGCCCTGCTGCCCTGAAGGTCCTCGAGCTGCTCGTGCTGCTCGCGGTGATCGTGTACGCGCTGTTCACGTGGGTCTTCCCGTGGATCGCCGCCGACATCCTGCCGCCGCCCGACGGCACGGTGGACGCGCCGCCGTCGCCCTGACCGCGGCCCGTCGTCGACTGCCCGCGGGGTCCGCAGCGGCGGTCTGCGGTCCGACGTCTGTGGTCCGCTGCCCGCGCGGATCGTCAGACCGTGGTCGTGACCCGCGAGCCGCCCTCGGCGGTGCGCCGCACGGCGATGCGCTCGGGGATGCGCTGCTTGAGCTCCTCGACGTGGCTCACGATGCCGACCTGCCGTCCGCCGGCGGTGAGGCGTGCGAGCTGCCCGATGACGTCGTCCAGCGTCTCCGGGTCCAGCGTGCCGAACCCCTCGTCGACGAACAGGGTGCCGAGCGAGACCCCGCCGGCCTCGGCCTGCACGACGTCCGCGAGCCCGAGTGCCAGGCAGAGCGACACCGTGAAGGTCTCGCCGCCGGACAGGCTCCCCGGAGCGCGCCGGGTGTCGGTGGTGTGGTCGTGGACGGCCAGCGCGAGGCCGGTCCGGCGGGCTCGTGACCCGGCCTCGCGCTCGTCGGACGTCTGGAGGGTGAACCGCCCTCCGAGCATGCCCCGCAGCCGGTCGTTGGCCGCGGCGACGACGTCCTCGAAGCGCCGCATGAGCACGTAGGTGCCGAGGGTGATCCCGCTCGGGTTCACGGCGGTGACACCGTTCGCGACGTCGGCCAGGCGGACCACGGCGCGGCTGCGCGCTGACATGTCGTCGCGAGCACGGACGGCACGGGCGACCTCGGCGGCACAGCGGGCTGCGGCCTCCGACCGGTCGGAGGCCGACACCGCCGTGCGGGTGGCCTCGTCGGCACGCTCGGCAGCGGCGACGGTCGCGGTGCGGGCGGCGTCCAGGTCGAGGGCGACGGTGGCCCCGGCGTCGACGGAGCCCTCGTCGTCGGCGGCCGCCACCACCGCCGGTTCGACGAGCCCGGCGTCGACGACGGCACGCTCCCGCTCGGCGGCGACGACCTCGGCGTGCAGTGCGGCCGACGCATCCGGCTGGAGCAGTGCCGCCCGGGCGGCGTCGAGCGTGTCGAAGCCCTGCTCGGTCAGCGCCAGGTCGACCTCGGCGGACCGCTCGCGCACGGCCTGTGCCGCCGTCGTGGCCTGCGACTCGGCGACCGCGACCTCGTCGGCTCGTGCGACGAGGTCGTCGAGCTGCCGGACCAGCTGCGCGAGGGAGCGGTCGTCCGACGTCGCACCGATGCGGCCGTCGGTGTCGGTGGACACGTCCCAGGAGCCCGCGGCGAGGGTCGCTGCGCGCTGTCGGGCGTCCGTCACGGCAGCGGCGTCCTGGTCGAGCCGCGATCCCTCTGCCCCGCTCGTCGCCACCAGGACGGCGTGGTCGGCCTGCACGGTGTTGTGCTCGCGCTCGAGGGCCCGGGTCTCGTCGTCGTACGCCGTCCGCTGCCCCTCGACCTCGGCCACGCGGACCGCCGCCGCGTGGGCTGCCTGCACGCGGGCCTCGGCGACCGCGGCTCGGGTCGCCAGGGCGTCGGCGTCCGTCTCCCCGACGGCGACGCGCAGTCGTTCGAGGGCGGCACGCTCGACGGCGAGCGCGGACGCCGCCTCGGCGAGGGCGCCGTCCGCGGCACGTGATGCGTCGGCGGCTTCGTCGACGGCGGCTGCGTCCGGGTGGTCGTCCTGCGGGAGGGCGACGTCCGGGTGCTCGAGCGCGCCGCACACGGGACAGGGGTCGCCCGGGACGAGTGCCGCGCCGAGTTCGCCGGCCAGTCCGGCGATGCGGCGGGTACGCAGGGCCTGCTCGGTCCGCAGGAGCGCTTCGGCGCGGACGCGACGGTCGGCCACCACCTGCTCCGCCCGGTGCACGGCGGCGGCTGCGGCGTCACGGGCGTCGAGGTCTGCGCGCAGCTGCCGGAGGCGCTCGACCTCGGCTCGGGCGGCCTCGGCGTCGCCCGCGGCGGCGGCCGCGGTCCGGGCTTCCTCGACGAGCGCGGCCCGACCGGCGGGACGCGCCTCGAGCGCACGGTCGAGCTCGGCCACCCGTCGGACGAGCAGTGTGGCCCGTTCGGCGGCGTCCGTGCGGGCTCGTCGGCGGTCGTCGAGCGTGGCCTCGACCGCGACGAGGTGCCGGACCGCCGCGACGCAGGTGGCCAGGTCGGTGCGGCGTGCGGCGGTGTCGACGTCCGACGGGACACCGAGGCGTGCACGGAGGTCGTGCGCTCGGCGACGGTGCTCGTCAGCACGGGAGCGGGCGGCGTCGAGCCCCTGTGCCGGCGTCGTGACCCGGCCGGCTCGTTCGGCGAGCGCGAGCCGGGCGCGGGCGGCCTCGACCCGGGGTGCGGCGGCGTCGAGGGCGCGGCGACGATCGAGGAGCGCGGCGCGTCGTGCCCTGGCCTGCAGTCGCGCGGCCACGTCGTGCTCGTGCACCCGGGCGCGTTCCGCCGCCGCGACCGCCTCGGTGCGATCTGCTGCGGTCGCCTCGGCCACGGTGCGCAGCGCGTCGAGGGTCCCGGGCACCGATGCCTCGTCGGCGTCGACGACACCGGCGGCCTGGGCGAAGCGGCTCAGCGCGTCCCGCACCCGGGCGTCGGCGGACTCCACCTCGGCCTGGACCTCGCGGCGGCGGGCGGCGAGCTCGTCCGCCGTGCGGTCGTAGACCTGGGTGCCGAAGAGCGACTGCAGGAGCTTCCGGCGGTCCTCGCCCGGTGCCCGGAGGAAACGAGCGAACTCGCCCTGCGGGAGCACGACCGTCTGCAGGAACTGCGCACGGTCGAGTCCGACGACCCGAGCGACCTCGAGCCCGATCTCCGGGATCCGCGAGGACATCGGCTCACCGACGACGTCACCGGGGTGTGCGAGCCGGAAGAGCTGCGCCGACGCCTGCTGTCGCACCGTCCCTGCGCCGCGCTGCTTCGGCCGGTCGTACTGCGGCGTCCGCCGCACCCGGTACACGCCGGCACCGGTCTCGAACACGAGCTCCACGAAGGGTTCCACCCCGGGGTCGGCGTGCTGGCTGTGCAGGCGGTCGTGCGTCGATCCCTCGCCCGCGAGCCCGCCGTACAGGGCGAACACCACGGCGTCGATGATGGTCGACTTGCCGGAGCCGGTCGGGCCCTCGAGCAGGAAGACCCCGGAGGCGGCGAGCGCCGCGAAGTCGATGGACACGAGTTCGGGGTAGGGCCCGATCGCCCGGAGTTCGAGTCGGTGCAGGTACATCAGCGCCCCCGGTCGTCGTGCATCGCGAGGACCGCTGCCTCGTACGCCTCGGTCAGGACCGCGCGGTCGTCGTCGCCCGGCGTCGCGCCGGTGGCGAACGCGACGAAGTCGGCCGCGACCTCGACCGGGTCGGAGGTCGCCGTGACCGCCCGCGCCGCCTGCCGGTCGGGGCGGTCGGCGGGCTCGTGCGTGATCGCCAGCGCGTGCGGGAAGTGATCCTTCACCCGGGCGTACAGCCGCTCGGGGTGGACGCTGTCGGTGACCGCCACGCGGACCCAGGCGTCGGCGTCCCCGCGGTACGCGCCGGACTCGATCGCCTCCATGCTCGTCCGGACGTCGACCAGGCGCCGGGGCACGGGAGCGGGTACCAGCTCCGCCGAGACCCCACCGTCGGCCGCCAGTTCGACGAGGGTGACGCTCTTGCGCTGCTGCCGTTCCCCGAACGAGAACGCGAGCGGCGACCCGGCGTACCGGATGCGGTCCTCCGCGCCCACGCGCTGCGGTCCGTGCAGGTGTCCGAGCGCGACGTAGTCGATGCCGTCGAACACCGAGGCAGCGACCTGGTCGACCCCGCCGACCCGGATGTCCTGCTCGCTGTCGCTCGGAGCAGCCCCGCCGACGAAGGCGTGCGCGACGACGACGCTGCGGGTGCCCGGGCGCTCGGCGAGGTCTGCTCGGATCCGTGCGGTGGCTGCGCCGACGACCGCCTGGTGGGACCGGGCGAGGGGCTCGTCCGGCACGCCCGCGAGGGCGTAGCGCGTCAGGTCGGGGTGCAGGTACGGGATCCCGTACACGGCGACCGGGCCGTGCTCGTCGTCGAGCAGCACCGGCGTGCCGATGCCCGTCGGCTCCGCCAGGATCCGCACGCGGTGGTGCATGACCCCCGCGCCGAAGCCGAGCCGAGCGGCGGAGTCGTGGTTGCCCGGGGTCAGCACGACCGTCGCCGTCTCGGCCAGACGTTCGAGCGTCCGCGAGAGCAGCCGGACGGCGTCGACCGGTGGGATCGCACGGTCGTAGACGTCGCCGGCGATGACGACCAGGTCGACCGCGCGGTCGCGGACGGTCTCGACGAGGAAGTCCGCGAACGTCGACTGGTGTCCGAGCAGGTCCGCACCGAGCAGCGTGCGGCCGAGGTGCCAGTCGCCGGTGTGGAGGATCCGCATGCCGCCACGGTAGCGGCGGCCGGGGACATCACCGGGGCACCGCGCTCCGGCTGTGGCGTGGGGAACACCGCGCGGTGGTGTGCAGGAGTCGCGGGCTCAGGGCCCGCAGCTCGTCCCGGTCCCGATGCCCGCGATCGTCACCAACTTGACCGGCACCGATTCGGTGGAGGTCGCCGTCCACGAGCCCAGGTCGTTCGTCTGCACCTTCACGACGTGGTTCACCCCGAGTCCGAGCAGTCCGCTGAGCTGCACCGTCTGGGCGGAGGCCGTCCCGCTGGTCGTCGTCGCGAGCACCGTGCCGTCGGTCGTGTCGAGGACGGAGAAGGACCGGGGCACGTCCCCGCTGTACGACCACCCGATCACCACCGAACCGTTGGCGTTCCGGCACGTCAGGGCGGTCGCCTTCGCGGTGGCGCCGGCGGTCAGTCCGACCAGGGTGCCGGTGGTCCGGCCGAAGGGCGCGGCCTGCGCGGGCCCGGCTGTCACGGCAGCCGCACCGGTGACGATGACGGCGAGCCCAGCGACGACGCCGCGGCGCACCACCCCGCTGCTGCGGCTCGTCCGTCGGGTCCGGTGCGCCGGTGCGTGGGCACCGCGGGGGACCTGCCCGGCGGAGGCGAGCCGTGCCTGCCGGCCGTGGCCCGCGGTCCCGCCGTCACCCGCGTGCCCACCGTCGCCGCGGTGCCGCGGACCGCGTCGACGGAGCGGAGCGTCGACCGTGCAGAGCAGGAGCACCGCGACGAGCGCGAGGGCGACGGTGCCGACCTCGACCCAGCGGCCCTCGCGGACCCAGAGCACCGGGGTGGCGACGGACGGCACCCGCAGGAAGCCGACCCCGTGCACGGCGGAACGCTCGATCGGCGTCGAGTCCGCCTGCGGGTTCGCGTCGCCCTTCGTGACGACGGTGCCGTCCGGGCCGGGTTCGACGAACCGGTGCATCCGCAGGTGTCCCGGCTGGTCGGGGTCGTCCGCGAGCAGGATCTGCCCGGGCCGGATCTCCGCCGGGGCGACCGGTCGCGACACCACGACGTCGCCCGGCGCGAGGCGCGGTGCCATCGACCCGGTCATCACGGTGGTGGGGTGCCAGCCGAGGAGCGCCGGGGCGGCCGACCACAGCGCGAGCCCGAGGAGCGTCGCGACGACGGCCCGGGCCGCGGTCGCGACGACGACACGCCCCCAGTCGACGACGTCGTGGAGCACGTCGTGCGGGGTGTGACCACCGTGCACTGCGATGCTGACCATGACTGCCTTCGACCGGGGGCGTGGTGACGGGCGAGGTGCCCTGCTAGTTGTTCTGGGCCTCCCAGGTGAGACCGATCTGGGCGTTGGTGCCCTGCGCCGCGTTCGGGGTGTTCGCGGAGACGGTGTACGTGACCCTGTAGACCCGGGTCTCGCTGGCAGCACCGGTCGTGGTCCACGCGCCGAGGCCCGAGGCGAAGTTCGTCGCCTGCGTCCCGAGAGTCGGGAGCGTGTTCTCGAAGAGGGTCCCGCCGGTCGCCGCGGGGGTGAAGCCCGAGCACGACGAGAAGCCGCCGCCGGTGCCCTGCTCGATCTTGATCGTGGTGTTCTGCGCGAGCACGCTCGAGGTCGACGGCGAGGTCGCGTAGAGCTTCACGGTCGACGGCAGCGACCCGGTGGAGGTCACGGTGATGCACTTGCTGTCGGTCGAGCCGGGCTTGAGGTTCGCAGCGGTGAAGAGCGCGGTGTTCGCGTCGTCGTCCGACAGCGCGACGGTGCCGGCGGTCCAGTTGCTGGTGGGGTTCGTGGTGGTGGCCGAGAAGGCCGAGTACGAGGCGGTCGACACGACGACGCCCGAGGCGACGAGGGCGGCGGGCACGGCGATCCAGGCGGCGAGACGGGCGGCGCGAGGGGACACACGGGACATGGTTGTCCTCCGGAGGAGAGATTCTGATCGGTGGTGGCTCCGGACCCGCGGTGGTTGGTCGCGCTACGGTGCCTGTGTACTACGACGATCAAGCTACTTGTCGAACGTGTTGATGACAAGAGAAGCAATGACCCCATTGTTGGGGGGTGCCTCAATCGTTGAGATACTTGTTGCATGGACCTCTGACCCGGGTCCGCCCGCGTCCCGTCGATCGCCGCCGCGATCACCACCCGAGAAGAGCCACCCCGTGACGGACACCTCCCCCGCCCTGCCTCCCCTGACCGTCACGACCGGCCTCCCCCCGGCCCCGGTCTCCCCCGACGTCGAGATCGACCTCGAGAGCGACCTCGCGATCGGCGACCCGGCACCGGCACACCGTGTCGGCACGGCCGCGGACGACGCCGGGCTCGCACGGATGATCGCGGCCTTCCGGGTCTTGCAGGTCCGGCACGCTCGGGTCCTCGCGCACGAGAGCGCCGCGCAGGGCCTCGGCATCACCGACACGCGGTTCCTGGTGCACCTCGCGGCGTCGGAAGGGCAGGCGACGACACCGAAGCAGGCCGGCGACGTCCTCGAGCTGAGCACCGGTGCGATGACCTCACTGCTCGACCGGCTCGAGCGCCACGGGCACCTCGAACGACGCCCGAACCCGGGCGACCGGCGGAGCATCCTCGTGCACCTGACGCCGTCGGGCGCAGCCGTCGCACGGGCCGTCAGCGCCGCGTACGCCTCGGCCTTCAGCGAGGCCGTCCCCGCCACCGAGCGGAACGGCGTCGCCGCTGCCCTCGAGGACATCGGCGCAGCGCTCGACCGGCGGCACCGCGCGGCCACCGTCCGCTGAGCGCGGACCGGAGCCCTGGAGCAGGGCCCGCACCCCCCGCGTAGCGTCGGCCGCATGACCCCTGCCGAACTCCTCACCGAAGCGTTCTCCCGCGTCCCCGAGACGGTCGAGCGTGCGCTCGACGGTCTGTCCGCGGACCAGCTCGCCGCTCGCCCGGCCGCCGGCGCGAACACCCTCGCGTGGCTCGCCTGGCACATCGCTCGCGGGCAGGACGCGCAGGTCGCCGACCTCGCCGGCTCCGAGCAGGTCTGGACCGCGGACGGGTGGGTCGAGCGGTTCGACCTGCCGTTCCCGGCCGACGCGCTCGGGTACGGGATGTCGCGCGACGACGTCGGTCGCGTGCGCGCCTCGGCGGACCTGTTGAACGGCTACCTCCGCGCGGTCCACGAGCGGACGGTCGCGTACGTCGCGACGCTGGCGCCGGAGGACCTCGACGCCGTCGTCGACGACGCCTGGGACCCGCCGGTGACCCGCGGCGCACGGCTCGTCAGCATCCTCGACGACTGCACGCAGCACGCCGGCCAGGCCGGCTACGTGCGCGGCCTGCTCTTCTTCAGCCGCTGACCCCTTCCGCGGAACGCAACGTCGGCGGTCGCTCGCAGCGTCGTCGCGCTGCGCGGGACCGCCGACGTTGCGTCCTGCGGGACGGACGGACGGGAGGCACGGTGCCAGCTGGCTCCGTGCCTCCCGTCCGTGGAGGTGGTCGCGTCTAGCGCGCCGCGAGCTCCGCGACGATGCCGTCGCCGGGGGCGGCCTGCACGAGGTCCGCCTCGATCTCGGCGTTCTCGAGGATGCCCTCGATCTTCCGGACGCGGCCACGCGGGACGAGCGTGACGACGGTGCCCTCCTTGCCGGCACGGCCGGTGCGGCCGGAGCGGTGCATGTACGCCTTGTAGTCGTCCGGGGCGTCCGCCTGCACGACGAGCGACACGTCGTCGACGTGGATGCCGCGCGCCGCGACGTCCGTCGCGACGAGGACGTTCACCCGGCCGCTCGTGAGCAGCTGCAGGTTGCGCGTGCGGCGCGACTGGTTGAGGTCACCGTGGAGCGAGGTCGCCCGGATGCCGGCGTCCTCGAACTGGTCGGCCAGGCGCTCGGCGTAGGCCCGGGTGCGGGCGAAGACGATCGTCTTGCCGTCGCCGGCGACGAGCTCCTCGAGCACCTGGTCCTTCTGGCGCTGCTCGACGACCAGCACGCGGTGGTCGATGGTCGAGGACGCCTGGTCCTCGCCGGCGACCTCGTGGACGCTCGGCTCGTGCAGGAACTCGGACACGAGCGACGCCACCTGGGCGTCGAGCGTGGCGCTGAACAGGAGCTTCTGGGCGCGGTTGCCCTGCGGGGTGACCTCGGCGGTCGCGGAGAGGATCTCGCGCACCGGCTCGAGGAACCCGAGGTCGCACATGTGGTCGGCCTCGTCGAGCACGGAGACGACGACCTCGCTGAGGTCGAGCTTCCCCTTGTTCATGAGGTCCTGCACCCGGCCGGGCGTGCCGACGATGATGTCGACGCCGCGCTCGAGGGCACCCTCCTGGCGGCCGTAGGGCACACCGCCGTAGATCTGCGTCGTGAAGAGGCCCACCGAACGGGCGATCGGCTGCACCGTGCGGTCGATCTGCAGGGCGAGCTCGCGCGTCGGGGCGAGGATGAGCGCACGCGGGGCGCGGCCCATCTTGCGCTTCGTCCCGCCGCCGTGCTCCATGAGCTTCTCGACCAGGGGTGCACCGAACGCGATCGTCTTGCCGGAACCGGTGCGGCCACGGCCGAGGACGTCCTTGCCGGACAGCACGTCGGGGATCGTCGCCGCCTGGATCGGGAACGGGGCCGTGGCGCCCATCTCGGCCAGGGCGCGGGAGATGTTGCCGCCGATGCCGAGGTCGGCGAAGGTCACGCCCTCGACGTCGGCCGCGACGGTCGCCTCGGCCTGGAGCTTCTCGAGCTTGACGTCGTCCGCGGGGACGTAGGCCGGGCGCGAGTCGTCGCGGTCGCGGCGGGGCGCGCGGTCGTCGTCGGAGGAGCGGCGCTGCGGGCGGTCGTCGCGGTCGAACCGACGCGGGGCACGGTCGTCACGGTCGAAGCGACGCGGGGCACGGTCGAACGACCGGCGCTGCGGACGGTCGTCGCGGTCGGGGCGTCGGGCACCACGGTCGTCGTCACGATGGGGAGCGCGGTCGTCGCGGTCGAACCGGCGCGGGGCACGGTCGTCACGGTCGAACCGACGAGCACCACGGTCGTCATCGCGACGGGGGGCACGGTCGTCACGATCGAACCGACGCGGGGCACGGTCGTCATCACGACGGGGCGCACGGTCGTCACGATCGAACCGACGCGGGGCACGGTCGTCACGGTCGAACCGACGAGCACCACGGTCGTCATCGCGACGGGGAGCGCGGTCGTCGCGGTCGAACCGGCGCGGGGCACGGTCGTCACGGTCGAACCGACGCGGGGCACGGTCGTCATCACGACGGGGAGCGCGGTCGTCGCGGTCGAACCGGCGCGGAGCACGGTCGTCGCGGTCGAACCGACGAGCACCACGGTCGTCGTCACGACGAGGGGCACGGTCGTCACGGTCGAACCGACGCGGAGCACGGTCGTCGCGATCGTGACCGCGACCACCACGGTCACGGTCGAACCCGCGTCCGCCGCGGTCGTCACGGCGCTGGCCGCCGTCGCGCGGCTCCCAGTTCGGGCGAGCCGGGCGCTCGCCCTGCGATGCGCGGCCGCGACGCTCCTCGGCGTCCCAGCGCTGCTTCTGCCGCGGCTGGGCCGGGTCGGCGGCGCGGTACCCGCGGTGCTTGCTGCTGCGAGCGGCGGGCGTGCCGTTCGCGTGGCGGACTCGGTCGTCGGCACGCTGACGCGCGCCCTTGTCGTACGGGGCCATTGCTACTTTCCGGGGTGCAGACGTCCCACAGCGCCCGGCAGCGACATCGGCGGGGGCTCTTCAGCGGGGAGGGGGTTCTTCCCGTCGCGGATCGACGTGAATCCAGCCCTCGAGCGCACACACACCCAAACGAGACCCGCGGTCACATGCCGCGGTGCCGAAGGCCGACCGAGCGAGTCTACGTGACACGAGCCCGCCTGGCCAGCCCCGATCGACCGGCTACCGGCCGCGCGCGGGCCGTCGGCCGCGGGGCGGAGGGGTTCCGGGCCTCCAGACCGTGAGCGGGATCAGGACTCCGCGAGCCGCCGTCGCTGCTCGGCCACGTCGAAGTCGGCGGCGGGCCAGGTGAGCTGGAGGTCCTCGAGCGCGCGGAGCAGGAGCTGCTGCACGGCGAGTCGGGCGTACCACTTGCGGTTCGCGGGGACGACGTACCAGGGCGCCCGGGCCGTCGAGGTGCGCTCGAACACCGTCTGGTACGCCTGCTGGTACTCGTCCCACAGCAGACGCTCGTCGATGTCGCCCGGGTTGAACTTCCAGTGCTTGTCGGGGCGGTCCAGCCGGTCGCCGAGGCGCTCGCGCTGCTCGTCCTTCGAGATGTGCAGCATGACCTTGACGATCGTCGTGCCCTGCTCGACCAGACGGTCCTCGAAGTCGACGATCGCGCCGTACCGACGCTCGATCTCCTCGGGCGGAGCGAACGCGCGCACCTTCTGGACGAGGACGTCCTCGTAGTGGGATCGGTCGAACACACCGAGCTGCCCGGCCGCGGGGAGCTGCCGTTCGATGCGCCAGAGGAAGTCGTGTTCGCGCTCCTCGGCGGTGGGCACCCCGAAGCCCGCGTAGTGGACGCCGTTCGGATCGACCGCGCCGACGACGTGCGAGACGATGCCGCCCTTGCCCGCGGTGTCCATCGCCTGCAGCACGAGGAGCACACGACGCTGGTCGCCGGCGGTGCTCGCGGCGTGCAGGCGTTCCTGCAGGGCGGCGAGGCGGTCGGCACCGGCGGCGAGGGCCTCGAGCCCGTCGATCTTGCGGCCGGGGAAGCCCGGTGTGCCGTCGGGGTCGACGCGGTCGAGGCGGAAGCCCTCCTCGACGCGGAGCAGCGGTTCGGGGTCGGTGTTCCAGGCCTTGCGACGGCTCACGGGTCCTCCTGCGGGTCTCGTGCCCATCCTGGCACCCGGCGGATCCCGGCGTACCTGGCGAGATCGGGCGTACCTGGTCGATCTGTCCGACCAGGTATGCCCGGTCCGACCAGGTGTGCCCGGCTCGGCCGCGGGGAGGAGTCTGCTCGTCCGGACGGCGGACGCAGTGCCGAGCGGGCGGGATTAGCGTGGACGTCGATGAAGACCGGCCGCACCCTGCTCGCGCTCCTCACCGCGCTCGTGGCGACGGCCGTGCTCGGGTCGTGCAGCGGCACACCGGCCGGCGACCGGGACGACGTCGTCACAGCCGACCCCGTGATCTACCCGCTGTCGCTGCGCTACCCCGGGATCGAGGTCGTCGCCGACGTGCCCTACGGTCGGGAACCGCTGCAGCGCCTCGACGTGTGCCTGCCGCCCGACAGCGCACCGGACACCACGGCGACCCCGACGGCCCCGACGTCGACGCCAGCGACGCCGGCCGGTGACGCCACTGCGCGCGCGGACGCACGGGACACCCGTGCTGCCGGCGGCCGACCGGCCGTGATGCTCGTCCACGGGGGCAGCTGGTCGCACGGTGACAAGGCGACCGCCGCCTACCGGGCGGTGTGCCAGTACCTGGCGTCCGAGGGCTTCGTCACCGTGAACGTGGACTACCGCCTCGCACCGACGGACCCGTTCCCGGCGGGGCTCGACGACGTCCGCCGAGCGCTCGACTGGGTGTTCCGACCCGCGACGCTGGGGACCTACGACATCGACCCGGACCGCGTCGGGCTCTTCGGCGGCAGCGCGGGAGGCAACCTCGTGGCGATGCTCGCGGTGACCGACCACGAGTCGGCCGCGTGGGCCGCCGGGGACCGCATCCGCGCTGTCGTCGACCTCAGCGGTCCGACCGACCTCACGACGCGGTCGACCGAGCCGGACGGGGTGTCGGCGTCGTTCCAGCGGAAGCAGCTGCTCTACCTCGGTTGCCGGGACTACACGACGTGCCCGGCGGCACGGGCGGCCTCGCCGGGGTACCACGTCACCGACGAGACCGCTCCGTTCTTCGTGGGGCACTCCACCGACGAGTTCATCCCGCTGTGGGAGTCGCAGGAGTTCGTCGCCACCCTGCGCGAGCACGACGTCCCCGTGACGTTCGTCGCGGTCGAGGGGACGGCGCACTCGATCGCCCAGCTCGACCGGGCGATGAGCGAGCGGGTGGTGGCGTTCCTCCGCGACCGCCTCCGCTGACGGGTCCGGCCGGGCCGTGCCCCGTGCGGGTGGCACCCGGACTCGGGTGTGCGGGGGGATGGGGCGTCCGCGCACACTCGAGGGGTGACCGACACCACGAGCCGTCCCGCGCGCCCCGTCACCGAGTGGCCCACCCGGACCTCCGTCCGGACGTACGCGGAGCTGCTGCTCGGGCTGTCGTTCGCCGCCGCCGTGGCCTTCGGCGGATACTCGGCGGCCACCGGGCACATGGCGATCGCCGCCCAGGGTGCCGCCGTCGTGTTCCTCGTGACCCTGACCTGCGTGCTCGTGTCGTGGTTCCGGCAGGTCGACGCCGAGGAGTCCGGCACCCGCGACTGACGCAGGTCTCGAGCACCCGGACCTCGGGCGTCCCGTCCCCGGCGTCCGTCGTCGGGGCCCGGCGCCCGCGGTCCGGCACCCGCGGTCCCGCGCCCGGCGCCCGGCGCCCGGTGTCAGTGCTCTGCTGCCGCCTCCCGGTCCGCCCGCCGGTCGGCCCGGCGTTCCCGGAAGCCCTCCACCACCGAGTACAGCGCCGGCAGCACGACGAGGGTCAACAGCGTCGAGGACACCAGACCGCCGATCACCACCAGGGCGAGCGGCTGCGAGATGAAGCCCGACTTCCCCGTGAGCCCGACCGCCATCGGCAGCAGCGCGAAGATCGTCGCGAGCGCCGTCATGAGGATCGGCCGGAGGCGGCGGGTCGCTCCCTCGATCAGTGCCTCGCGGACGCGGAGCCCCCGGCGGCGGTACTGGTTGACGAGGTCGATGAGCACGATCGCGTTCGTGACGACGATGCCGACGAGCATGAGCAGGCCGATGAGCGACGCGACCCCGAGCGGGATGCCCGTGACGATCTGCAGGAGCAGCGCACCGGTCGCGGCGAACGGCACCGAGAGCAGCAGGAGGATCGGCTGCAGCAGGCTCCGGAAGGTCGCGACCATGATCACGTAGACGATCAGGATCGCGACGAGCACGGCGAGCAGCAGCTGGCTGAACGCCGACGACTGGCTCGACGCCACACCGCCGATCGTCGCCGACGCACCCTTCGGCAGGTCGAGGGCATCGACGGCCGTCGTGACGTTCTGCACCGCCTGTCCGAGGTTCGTCGAGTCCGGTGTGACCGTGATGGTCGCCGTGCGGACGGCGTTCGACGTGGTGATGGTGGTCGGACCGTCGGACTGCTCGACCGTCGCGACGTCGGTCAGCGGGACCTCGCCGCTCGCGGTCGGGATCGAGAGCGACTTCAGCGCGTCGATGGTGGTCGGCGGCTCCGGGTCGGCGATGTACACGTCGAGGGTGGCGTCGTCGATCTCGACGCTGCCGGTGTCCCGCGGCGAGACCGCAGCGGCGACGATCCCGCCGACCTGGGTCTCGGTGAGCCCGCGCTCGGCGGCCTTCGTCCGGTCGACCCGGACGGCCAGGTACGGCTCGGCGGCGGACAGGTTGCTCGACGCCGCGGTGGTGCCGTCGACGCCGCGCATCTCGGTGAGGACCTTCTCCGCCGCGGTCTGCAGCTCGGCCTGGGTCGGCGCGGTGACGTCCACCTCGATGTCGCTCGACCCGCCGAAGCCGCCACCGGCGCTCGACAGGCTGACCTCGCCGACGCCGTCGATCCGCTCGATGCGGTCGCGGGCCTCGGACTGGATCGTCGTCTGGTCCACCCCGGCGTCGGTCGTGACGTTGTACTGCACGGAGGCAGATGCACCGCCGCCGAAGGCGGCCTGGATGGACTGGCCGCTCGACCCGATCGTGGTCTGCACGGTCTCGACGCCGGAGACGTCCTGCAGCACCCGCTCGACCTTGCGCGCGGCGTCCGACTGCTCGTCGAGACTGGTGCCCGGCTCGAGGTCCTGCGTCACGGTGAAGGTGTTCTGCCCGGAGTCGCCGAGGTAGTTCGTCTTGACGAAGGGCACGGCCGCTGCGGTGCCGCCGAGGACGACCAGGGCGAGCACGAGGACGAGCGCCGGGCGGCCGACCGCCCAGCGGAGGACGGGCAGGTACCCGCGACGCAGCCGGTCGGACGTCCCGGCATCGTGCAGGTCGTCGGCCGAGGTCAGCGTCCCGGTCGACGTCGGTCCAGCCGCCCCGGACGCAGCCGACACCGGTGCCGACGAGCCCGTCGCCACGGTCTCGGTCGACCCGGTCTCGGTCGATCCGGTGGTCGGCACCGCTGCGTGCCGGTGCGTCTTCGGCGCCCGGAGCCACCAGTACGCGAGCACGGGCACGATCGTCAGCGACACGAACAGCGACGCGAGCAACGCCATCGTGACCGTGAGCGCGAAGGGCCGGAACAGCTCGCCGACGAGCTCGGCGACGAACGCGACCGGCAGGAAGACCGCGACGGTCGTGAGCGTCGAGGCGGTGACCGCCCCGGCGACCTCGCGCACGGCGTCGAGCACCGCCCGCCCGCGGTCGACGCCGGGTTGCAGGTGCCGCTTGATGTTCTCGATGACGACGATCGAGTCGTCGACCACGCGGCCGATCGCGATGGTGAGCGCGGCGAGCGTGATGATGTTGAGGGTGTAGCCGGCGGCCTGCATGCCGATCGCGGCGAGCAGCACCGAGGTCGGGATCGAGATCGCGGTCACCAGCGTCGACCGCCACGACAGCAGGAACACCAGGATGACGACGACCGCGAACCCGAGGCCGAGCAGGCCCTCCTCCGCCAGGGAGTCGATGGACTGCTGGATGTAGGGCGCCTGATCGAACACCACGGTGAACTGCGGGTCGCCGGTGACCTTCGCCTCGATGCCGGGCAGTGCGGCCTTCACCGTCTCGGAGACGTCGACGGTGTTCGCCTCCTGCGTCTTCGTGATCGCGATGGTCAGCGCGGTCTTGCCGTCGACGCGGCTGATCGAGGTGCGCGGCGATTCCTCGATCTGCACCGTCGCGACGTCACCGAGCGAGGTCGGCGTGGAGGCGGTGCTCCCGCCCGCACCGCCGGTCGCGGTCGTCCCGGTGCCGGTCGCACCGGTCTGGCCCTGGCCCGCGGCCGTCCCGCCCGCGGTGCCGTCCCCAGAACCCGCGGAGCCGGTGGCCGTGCCGGTGCTGCCGGGAGCGCCCACGGCACTGCCGGAGTCCGTCGCAGCACCGCCCGTGGACGATCCACCGGTCGACGAGCCGGACGACCCGGACCCGCTCGAGGCCGTCAGGGGCAGCCCGCGGATGTCGTCGAGCGACGCGATGCGCTGCCCGGTCTGCACCGAGAGGGTCGTGCCGTCCTGCGTGATCGTGCCACCGGGGATCAGCGTGCCGTTGTCGTCGAGGGCGTCCGAGATCGACTGCGTCGTGAGCCCCCGTGCCGCGAGCTCGTCCTCGTCCGGGGTGATCACGATGCGGCGGCCGGGGTTGCCGAAGACGTCGGCCTGCCGCACGCCGTCGAGCTTCTCGAGGTCGGGCACCGCCGTGGCGTTCAGCCGGTCGACGAGTTGCTCCTGGTTGCCCGAGGCCGTGACGGCGAGCTGCAGGACGGGCAGGTCGTCGAAGGACCCGGTGACGATCTGGGTCTGCACGGTGTCCGGTAGCGACAGGGCGTTCACCGCGGTCTGGATCTTGTCCTCGGCGCTGGCCAGGTTCGACCCGTAGTCGAACGAGGCGGACACCACGCTCTGCCCGGTCGAGGAGGTCGCACTCGTCGACTCGAGGTTCGGCACGACCTGGATGGCCTGCTCGATCTTCGTCGAGACGTCGTTCGACACGACCTCCGGCGTCGCACCGGGGTAGGCGCTGACGATCGCCACCTGGGGGAACTGGACGCTCGGGATGAGCTCCTGCTTGAGGTTCGTCAGCGCGACGCCGCCGAACACCGCGACGACGATCGTGACGAGCGCGATGAGGGCGCGGTTCCGGAGGCTGAAGACCGAGAGGAGGTGCACGTGCCGATCCTCGCAGTTCCACCTGCGAACCAGACCGCCCGGCGCAGGTCCGTGGACGAACGTGCACCAGTGGACGACCGGGCGTTCAGACCACCGCGGCGAGCGATCCCCGGGCGCCTGCTGCCTCGCCACCGATCCGCGACCACGCGCCCCCGAGCACGTCGACCAGGCGCTCCCGGTCCGCGGCGGCCATCGTCCAGGGCACCCGGAGGAACCGCTCGAACCCGCCGTCGGGGCCGAACACCCCACCCGACGCCAGGAGCACCCCCTCGGCCCGCGCGGCCAGGACGAGTGCGCTCGACACCGGACGGCCGAGCCCGACCCACGTCGTCAACCCGCCTGCCGGCGACGGGACGTCCCACTCGGGCAGCCGGGCGCGCAGGCCGGCCACGAGCTCGTCGCGACCGGCGCGCAGGAAGGTGCGCCGCCCCTCCAGGACGGCCGCCGTGCGCGGCACGAGCTCGCGCGCGACGAGCTGGTCGAGGACCGGCGTGCCGAGGTCGCCCGTCGGGCGGGCGAGCAGCAGGCGCTGGAGGAGCTCCGGTGCGGCCCGGACCCAACCGATGCGCAGGCCGCCCCAGAAGACCTTGGCGGCGGAGCCGATCATCACGACCGAGGCGCCCGACGGGTCGGCCGCGGCGAGCGGCGGCGCGGGGTCCCCGTCGATGCGGAGCTCCCCCATCGTCTCGTCGGCGACCACGGTCGTGCCGGTCGTCGCGGCGACGTCGAGCAGCAGCCGCCGGGTGTCGGCCGTCATGGTCGCCCCGGTCGGGTTGTGGAGCTCGGGCATGACGTAGGCGACCGCCGGGGCCGTCCGGCGCAGGGTCGTCTCGAGCGCTGCCGCGTCCCAGCCGGCGCGGGCGTCGACGGGCACGCCGACGAGTCGGGCACCGGCCTCGCGGAAGGCCTCGTGCGCGTGCGGGTACGTCGGCGACTCGACGAGCACGGTGTCGCCGCGGCGCACGAGCACGCGGGCGAGCAGTGCGATCGCGTGCTGGGCACCGATCGTGACGACCACCTGCGAGGGGTCGGTGGGCAACCCGCGCTCGGTGTACCGGTCCGCGATCGCTGCGCGGAGCCCGGGGTCACCGACGGTGTCGTAGCCGATGCCGGCGAGCGCGGCGGGCACGGACCGGACCGCCCGCTCGACGGCGTCGGCGACCTCGGGTGCGGCGTGCAGGGCGGCCTTCCGCAGGTCGAGCAGGTCCCCGGGCACCACGCCGCCGAGTCGCTCGGGGTCGGGCCGACCGGCCAGGTCGCGCGGCAGGTGCACGACGCTGCCGGACCCGCGCAGCGACACCACGAACCCGTCGTCCCGCAGCCGGGCGTAGGCGTTCGCGACGGTCGTCCGGGAGACGCCGAGGGCCTCGGCGAGCCCGCGTTCGGCGGGCAACCGGACGCCCAGCGGCACCCGGCCGTCGATGACGAGCACGCGGACGGCGTCGGACAGGGCCTCGTAGGCGGGGGCGTCGGTGCCGTCGCGCCAGTCGGCCAGCAGGAGGGCGGCGGCGCGGGCACTGAGGGAGACCGGGGGCACGGGGCCACGCTAGCCCGATTGGCTCTCGACGGCCAGGCCAATCCGGCGGGAGCATCGGTGCATGCGCCGCTCCACCGCCCTCGTGCTCCGCTCCGTCCAGCTCGCCGTCGGGCTCTTCCTCTACGGCGCCTCGACCGCACTGCAGGTCCGCGCCGTGGTCGGCGTCGGATCGTGGACGGTCCTGACGCAGGGCCTGGAGAACGTGCTGCCCTGGTCGTTCGGCGTCATCACCGTGGCGTCGAGCGTCGTCATCCTGCTGCTCTGGATCCCGCTCCGCCAGAAGCCCGGCATCGGCACGCTCTGCAACGTGCTGGCGATCGGTCCGTCGGCAGACCTGGTGCTCTGGCTCGTGCCGGAGCCCGACGGGATGGTCCCCCGGATCCTGCTGTTCGCCGCGGGGCTCGCGCTGCTCGCCGTCGCGACGGCCTGCTACATCGGCGCCGGGCTCGGCACCGGCGCCCGGGACGGCCTGATGGTCGGCGTGCACGAGCGGTTCGGTTGGCCGCTGTGGCTCGCCCGCACGCTCATCGAGGTCACCGTCGTCGTGGTGGGGTGGCTCCTCGGCGGCGACGTCGGGGTCGGCACGGTGGTCGCGGCGTTCGCGATCGGCCCGATGGTGCAGCCGCTCATGCCGCTCTTCCGCCGCCTGCCGTGGTCCCCGCAACGCCAGGGCAGCACCCCTGGTGGCGGCGCACCGACTGCGGCTAGGGTCGCGCCATGCGACTCGGAGTGTCCTCCTACAGCTACGCCCGCTCGCTCCAGCGCGGTGCACTGACGATCCTCGACGTCGTCGACCGGGTCGCGGACGCCGGTGGCGAGCACCTCGAGATCGCCGCGGGTGGGTTCGGCGACGACCTCCCCCGGCAGCCCGAGCTCGTCGACCGGTTGCGCGAGCACGCCGCCGCCCGCGGGATCGAGCTCGCGAACCACGTGATCGGTGCGGACTTCTCGGACCCGGCGACCGTCGACGCCGAGGTCGCCCGCGTCCACGAGCACCTCGACGTCGCACACCGGCTCGGCATCACGCACCTCCGCCACGACGTCGTCCCCTGGGCCTGGCGGGACGCCGACCACGCGGAGTTCGAGCGGGTGCTCGCGCAGGTGGTGCCGGTCTGCCGCGCGGTCGCCGAGCACGCCGCGACGCTCGGCATCACGACGATGGTCGAGAACCACGGCTTCGCCTTCAACGACAGCGAGCGGATCCTGCGACTGGTGCACGAGGTCGACCACCCGGGCTTCCGCGCGCTGCTCGACGTCGGCAACTTCGTCTGCCTCGACGACGACCCGCTGCGCGCGGTGCAGCGGGTGCTGCCGGTCGCAGCGGTCGTGCACCTCAAGGACTTCCTGGTGCGCGAGACCCCGCCGGCGGCGGACGGGTGGCTCACCACGCTGGCCGGTCGCGCCGTCCTCGGCACGGTGGTCGGGCACGGCGACCTGCCGCTCGGACGGATCGTCGAGCGGATCGTCGCCAGCGGGTTCGACGGGCCGGTGTCGATCGAGTTCGAGGGACTCGAGGACGACGTCGACGCGGTCGAGCGCGGACTCGCGAACGCACGCCGCCTGTGGGCGGCGGCCGGTGGCTCCTGACGCGACCGCCCGGCGGTCGGGCCGCACCCGCTGACGGCCTGGAGGCGCGGCACCGGCCGGCACCGCGCCTCCAGGCCGTCGGCGGGTCGGGTCAGACGGACCGCACCCGCACCGTCTCGCCGCTCGCGGCCGACTCCTGCGCTGCCAGCACGATCGCCAGGGTCCGCAGTCCCACGGCCGCGTCGGGCTGGGGCTGCTCGCCGGAGCGCACCGCGGCGACGAACGTGTCGAGCATCGCGGCGTCGAAGTCCGGCCCGTAGGGCAGGACGACCGACCGGCCGCTCGCGGCGTCGAGCCCGCGGACGCTGGGCCGGAAGAAGTCGACGTCCACCGATCCCTCGGTCCCGACGACGGTGAGGGCCAGCCCACCCCACGTCGGCGAGGTGTCCGGACGGCTCCACGAGCAGTCGATCGCCGCGATCGTGCCGTCGGCGTAGGTGATGGTGACCAGACCGGCGGTCTCGGCCTGCGCGCGCGACGCGTGCAGCACCCGGTTCGTGACCGCCGTGACGGTCTCGGCCGGCGTGCCGTCCAGGAGCTCGTCGAGCAGGTCCGCGATGTGCACGACGTGGTCGACGATCGCGCCGCCGCCGGACAGTCCGGGTTCCGTGAACCACGAGCGGGTCAGCGGCAGCATGCCGTTGTTGGCACCGCGGACCGAGAACACCTCGCCGAGGCGGCCGGACCGCTTCGTCGCGGCGAGCCGGGCGAAGGTGCTCGCGAAGCGGACCGGGAAGGCGACCATGAGCAGCACGCCGGCGGCCTCCGCGGCGGCGCCCATCGCGAGCCCGTCCTCCCAGGTCGTGGCGAGCGGCTTCTCGCACAGCACGTGGGCCCCGGCGGCGGCGGCCTGTTCGACCAGGGCACGGTGCCGGGCGTTCTCGCTCGTGACCACCACGGCGTCGACCCCGCTCGCCAGCAGCTCCTCGACGGTGTCGACGTACGCGACCCCGAGGGCATCCGCGAGTGCACGACCGCGCAGGTCGACCAGGTCGGTGCCCGTCGAGGTGCCGTCCGGGTCGGTGCCGACGACCTCGACGTCCGGCATCGCCTGCAGCGCGGACAGGTAGGACAGGGCGTGCGTGTGCGCGAAGGACAGCACGCCGATGCGCAGGGCGGTCACGCCGTCGCCCCCTCGTGCGTCCCGGCCGCCGGCGCGGGCTCGAGGTCGACGGGCTGCCCCGTCGCGACCGACCGCAGCGCGGCGTTGACGATGCGGACCGCGGTGGCGCCGTCCTCGGCGGACACGCGGGGCACCGCGCCGCCACGGAAGGCCCCGAGGTACTCGCGGATCTCGAGGAAGTACGGGTCCTCGGCGGGGTCGAGCTCGGGCAGGTCGCCGCCGACCCCGGCTTCGTCGAGGAGCTCCGCCGTGTAGTTCCGCTCGGCGCGGGAGTCGTGCGACAGGGACCCGAGGGTGCCGGTCGCCGAGAACTCGGTGACGAACGGCAGGTGCGCCGGCCCCCAGATGCCCGCGACGTGGCTGATCGCCCCGGACGCGTGGGTGAGCAGCACGTGCGCCGCCTCGACCGGGTGGTCGACGGTGCCCTTGCGGACGTGCACCGCGCTGACCCGGACGACGTCGCCGGCGATCCACCGTGCGATGTCCAGGTCGTGGATCATCTGGTCCATGATGATGCCGCCCGAGAGCTCGGGGTCGGCGAACCAGGCGGAGCGGGTCGGGAACGCACCCGAGCGGACGAACCGCAGGACGGCCAGTTCGCCGAGCTGCCCGGCCTCGACCGCGGCCTTGAGACGGACGTACTCGGGGAAGTAGCGGACCACGTGTGCCGGGTAGAGCTGGCGACCGGCCTCGTGCGCGAGCCGGACCAGGTCGTCGGCGTCCGCGTCGGTGCGGGCGAGCGGCTTCTCGCTGATGACGTCCTTGCCGGCGGCGAGCGCCGCGCGCACGACCTCGGCGTGGGCGTACGTGGGGACGACGACGTCCACCACGTCGACGCGGGCGAGGAGTTCGTCGAGCGAGTCGACCACCTCGCCGCCGTGTGCTGCGACGAGGTCCTCGGCGCCGACCTCGGAGAAGACGACGACGTCCCCGATCCGGAGCAGGTTCGGCAGGTGCGCGTGGGCGATCACCCCCGCGCCGACGAGGCCGATCCGGAGTCGCTGAGCGGTCATGGGGTCCTCCTGGTTCGTGGTGGTGCGGTGTCCGTGGTGGGTTCGGCGCCGTGGGCAGCGGTGGTGGCGGCAGGCGGCGCAGGGGCCGACTGCGCTGCGGTCGACTGCGCTGCGGTGCGGGCGAGCAGGGCTGCTCCCGCCAGGCCGGCACCGGCGCCCGCGAGGGACTGCTCGATGCGGGGCGCGGGACGCCAGCCGAGCCGCGCGTCCACCGCGGTGCGCAGCGGGGCGAGCAGGCGTTCCCCGGACTCGCCGAGTCCGCCGCCGACGACGACCACCGCCGGGTCGAGCACGGCGGACAGGATCGCGATCCCGGCGGCGAGCGCGTCGACCGCGTCGGCCCAGACCGCGGCGGCCACGGGGTCGGTGTCCACGGCGGCGACGATCTCCTCGGTCGCGCCGTCGATCGTGCCGCCGGCCGCGCGGTAGCGCCGTCGGATGTTCCGTGCGGAGGCGTACACCTCGACGCACCCGCGCTGCCCGCACGTGCAGGGCTCGCCCCCCGGGCGGACGCACACGTGTCCGACCTCGCCGGCACCTCCGGCTGCTCCGACCACCAGGCGCCCGTCGACGACCAGGCTCGCGGAGACGCCGGTCCCGATCGGGATGAAGACCAGCTCGGCGACGTCCCGGCCCGCCGCGGTGCGTGCTGCGATCTCGGCCGTCGCGGCAGCGCGGGCGTCGTGCGCGACGGCGACGGGGACGCCGTACCGGTCGCGCAGGAGTCCGGCGAGGGGCAGGTCGTGCCAGTCGAGGTTGACCGCGACGACCACCGTCCCGGTCTCGGCGTCGACGACCCCGGGCGTGCAGAGACCGATGGCGGCGAGCGGGTGCCCGGCGGTGGCCGCGGCGGCGGCGAGCCGGTCGACGACGGCGGTGACGGCGGCGAGCGCCGGACCGCCCACGGTGGCGTCCGTGGCCGCCGCGTGCGCGTCGGTCGCCGCGACCGGCGCCAGGGTGGGGACGACCGCGCGGTCGAGGACGACGTCACCGACCCGGACCATCCCCTTGACGGTGGTGCCGCCGACGTCGACGGCGACGACCGCGCCCGATGCCTCCCGGCCGCCGTGCGAGCCCGTGCCCGCGGCGCTCATGCCGTCCGCTCCGTCGCCGCGCGGGCGAGTTCGTCGACGCGTGCCGGTGCGAGCACCTCGTCGATCGCGAGCACCGTCGCCCCGCGGATGCCGGCGTCGCGCGGGGACGAGCTCGCCCGGACGTCGAGGGCGTCCGCGACCATCGGCAGGCACGACCGGTAGAGCTCCCCGCGGATCGTCGCGACCAGGACGGACGACGCCGACATCGCCCCCGCCAGCACGACCTCGCTCGGGTTGCAGAAGTTCACGATGCCGGAGAGCACGCGGCCGATGTGCTCCCCCGCCCGGCGGAGCTCGTCGAGGACGACCGCGTCGCCCTGCGCCGCGAGCGCGAGCACGTCGCTCGTCCCGCCGACCTGCCGTCCGCCCGCGCGCAGCCGCGCCACGATCGCTCCCCCGGACGCCACCGACTCGAGGCAGTCCGGCACGCCGCAGGTGCAGCCGATCGCGGCCTCGCCGTCGACCGGGGTGTGGCTGATCTCGCCGGCGGCACCGCTCACCCCGCGGTGCAGGCGCCCGTCGAGCAGCACCCCCGAGCCGATGCGGGTGCCGAGCTTCACCGCGACGAGCGTGCCCGTGCGGTCGGGGCCCGGACGCTCGGCCAGGGCGATGAGGTTCGCGTCGTTCTCCACGAGGACGGGGGCGTCGGTGTGCTCGGCGAAGAGCTCGGGCAGCACGGCACCGTGCCACGACGGCTCGAACGACGGGGTCGCGATGCTGCCGCCCGGGTACGACACGGGCGCGGGGACGCTGATCGCGGCGCCGCGGAAGCGGGTCGTGTCGAGGCCGGCGTCGCGGGCGAGCTCGACGAACCGGTCCCACAGCGCGGCGACCGACGCCCGCGGGCCGGCGGCGACGGGCACCGTTGCGGCGCCGTGCTCGAGGGCGTCGGTGTCGGCGACGATCCGGCCAGCCAGGTCGGTGAGCACGATGCGCACGTGGTGGGCGCCGAGGTCGGCCGCGGCGACGAAGCCGGCGTCCGCCACGAGTTCGAGCCGCCGGGCACGCCGGCCGCCGCGGGACCCCTCGGCGCCGCTCTCGCGCACGAGCCCGAGCGCGGTCAGTGCGTCGACCCGGGCCGAGGCCGTGGACGGTGCGAGTCCGGTGCTCCTGGCGATGCTCGAGCGCGAGGTCGTGTCCGAGACGCGGATCAGTCGGAGGACGTCCCCGACGGACCCGGGGTTCCGGTCCATGTCCTGGAAGTGCTGCTCGTGCATGCCGACACTGTAGCGACGAAACGGTCGATTATCGAACGAAGTCGTTGCAGATTCGACTGTTTACTTTTGGTGATCGAACGGTAATCTGCTCGAAACAGCCGATTCCTAGCGTTCAACGACGAGCCAAGAGGAGGTCCGCATGACGAGTGCGGTTGAGAACCCGGCCCGGGTGCGTGTCCCCGGTCGACGGTCGTCCACTGCGGACGCGAGCCGGATGGAACGACGCGAGGGCCGAGCGGGCTACGTGCTCATCGCCCCGACGACGGTGCTGCTGGCGGTGTTCTACCTGTACCCACTGGCGCAGACCGTCTTCTACTCGTTCACCGACTGGAACCCCGCGTCCGGCGAGACGAACGGCTTCGTCGGCCTGTCGAACTTCACCGGGCTGTTCCAGGACGGCGAGTTCGTCCGGGCGGCCGGCAACACGGCGCTGTACGTGGTGGTCGTGGTGCCGATCACGATGGCCCTCGGGCTGTTCTTCGCGGCACTGCTGGCGCAGCCGTTCCGCGGTCGCGGCGTCTACCGGGCACTGCTGTTCGTGCCGTACATCGCCCCGATCGTCGGCAGCGCACTGATCTTCAGCTTCATCCTGTCGCCGCTCGGTGGTCTGGTGAACGGCGTGGTCACCGCGCTCGGTGCTCCCCCGATCGGCTTCCTGACCTCCGAGCCGTGGGCCCTGGTCTCGGTGATCGTGTTCTCGATCTGGCAGGGCGTCGGCTACACGATGATCATCTACTCGGCCGCGCTCACGAACATCCCGGCGTCCTACATGGAGGCCGCGACGCTCGACGGCGCCGGGCCGATCCGCCGCTTCTTCCGGATCTCGCTCCCCCTGGTCGCCCCGACCACGGGCTTCCTCGCGATCACCGGCGTGATCGGCGCGCTGCAGGTCTTCACGCAGGTCTACGTCCTGACCCAGGGCGGCCCGATCAACTCGAGCGAGACGATCCTCTACTACATCTACAACCAGGGCTTCGTGTTCTTCCACGGTGGCTCGGCCAGCGCTGCCGCCGTGCTCCTGCTCATCGTCGGCATCCTCGTCGCGGTCGTCCAGCTGCGGGTCATCAACCGCCGCGATCCCGTCGAGCTGAACTAGGACCGCCACCGTGACCCAGATCGCCTCCCGCACCCTCCCGGCGGACGCACACCGCGCCTCCCGTCCGCACCGCAGCCGCCCGTTCGGCGTGCTGTTCCGCAAGCACTCACCCGCCGTCCTGCGGCACGTCATCCTGCTCGTCGCGGTCGTGCTGTTCTTCGGCCCGTTCCTCTGGATGCTGCTGACGAGCTTCAAGTCCTCGGAGGAGGCACTCGCCTTCCCGCCGACCTTCCTGCCGCGGCAGTGGGAGCTGTCGAACTACACCGACATCTTCACCGTCGCCCCCTTCGGGCTGTACTTCTTCAACTCGACGGTCGTGGCGATCGCGACCACCCTCGGGCAGATCGTGACGAGCCTGGCTGCGGGCTTCGCGTTCTCGCGCCTGAAGTTCCCCGGCAAGAACATCGTCTTCGTCGTCCTGCTCGCCGCGCTCCTCGTGCCGTTCGAGGTCGTGTTCACGCCGCTCATCACCCTGCTGTCGTCGCTGCACTGGCTGAACAGCTACCAGGGCCTCATCGTCCCGAACATCCCGTCGATCCTCGGCACCTTCCTCTTCCGGCAGTTCTTCACGTCGTTCCCGAGCGAGATCGAGGACGCCAGCCGGGTGGACGGTGCCGGGGTGTGGCGGCGGATGTGGTCCGTCGTGACGCCGATGGCGACGCCGATGATCGGGTCCTTCGCGGTCCTGTCGTTCGTCTACAACTGGAACAACTTCTTCTTCCAGTTCCTCGTCGCGTCGCGGACGGAGTTCTTCACCGTCTCCGTCGGCCTCACGCAGCTGCAGTCCGCGAACGCGAGCCAGAGCTTCAACCTGCTGATGGCCGGCTCCACGCTGGCGATCCTGCCGGTCTTCATCGTCTTCATCATCTTCCAGAAGCAGATCGTGTCGGCCATGGCCGGCGGACTCCGCTGATCCCGCACCGCCCCTCGCTCCACTCCTCCTCATCACCCTCCGCCCCAGGCGGGGGCACCCTTCGCTCCACCCGAAGTCCGAGAAAGGACGACTCATGCGCAAGCGACTGCTCGGCGCCACGGCCCTCGCCGTGGGTGCTGCACTGGCCCTGTCCGGGTGTTCCGGCGGCTCCGTCACCGGCAACTCCGGCGGCAGCGGCGGCAAGACCACGATCACGGTCTGGCACAACTACACGGGGCCGCAGGCCACCGAGGTGAAGAAGCTCATCGACGAGTACAACTCCTCGCAGGACGAGATCGACGTCCAGCCCCAGTACGCGGCCTCGTCCGACCAGTTCGACGCGAAGCTCATCAACGCGCTGAAGAACGACACCGGACCCGACATGGTGCTCGGCGACAGCACCCCGCAGCAGACCGGCGAGGTGATCCAGACCGGCAAGGTCCTGCCGCTCGAGGACCACCTGTCGAGCGGTGACGTCACGAAGGACAGCTTCACCGAGGGCATGCTCTCGACCGGCGAGTTCGACGGCAAGCAGTACACGCTGCCGACCGACATCGGCGACTACGCCGTCGTCTACAACAAGGAGATGTTCAAGGCCGCGGGCATCACCGACACCCCGACGACGTGGTCGGAGTTCCAGGACGACGCGAAGAAGCTCACCAAGGGCACGACCCAGTACGGCGCCTACCTGCCGATCGGTACCGGTGAGTGGCCGGTCTTCACCTGGCAGTCGATGCTCTGGGGTGCCGGCGGCGACTTCCTCAACGAGGACAACACCAAGGTCGAGTTCAACAGCGACGCGGGCGTGAAGGCCCTCACCGCGTGGACGGACATGCTGCAGGACGGCTCGGCCTACCCGCAGTCGCTCCTGACCACCTCGACGAACGGCGCCGTCCCCGCGCTCACGTCGAAGAAGGCCGCGATGGCGATCACCGGCGCGTACGACCTGTCGACCATCGACAGCACGCTCGGCAAGGAGAACGTCGGCGTCTTCCCGCTCCCGGGCATCGAGGAGCCGGCGATGAACCTCGGCACGAACAACTCGTACATCATCGAGACGACGACCGCGAAGCAGGACGCCTCGTGGAAGTTCCTGCAGTGGTGGCTCAGCCCGGACACCCAGGCGAAGTGGGACATCGCGACCGGCCTGCTCCCCGCGAACCAGGCCACGGCGGACAACGCGACGTGGAAGCAGTACCTGGACGAGAACCCGCGCCTCAAGGCCTTCGCCGACGAGCTCGAGTACGCCAAGGCGCGTCCGTCGATCACCGCGTACGGCGAGGTGAGCGCGGCGCTGTCGACGCAGCTGCAGTCCGCGATGCTGCTGAAGACCAGCCCGAAGGAGGCCCTCGACGCGGCGGCGGAGAAGGCACAGGCGGCGCTGGACGACGCAGCGAAGTAGACCCGCTCCGCAGGACGGCCCCGCTCCCCACCGGGAGCGGGGCCGTCCTGCATCCTGGCCTGGTGACAACCGGTCACTCGCGATGTACCGTGATTCCATACACGCGATACATCGCGAGTTCGAGGAGGCAACATGGCCCAGGAGAAGTGGCTCGTCGAGGAGCCCAAGGTGATCGACACCGGCATCGTCCGCGCCCTGCGCGTCGGCCTCGCCGGTGGGCAGGTCGACGTCGTGGCCCACGACGAACCGACCGCCCGGGTGGAGGTGCACGGCGTGTCCGGCAAGCCGCTCAAGATCGAGCTGGACGGCGACACGCTCACCATCGACCACCCGCAGGTCCGGTGGGACGACCCGCTCGGCTTCCTCAGGTCGTTCCGCGGTCGCGCCACCGCCGACGTCAGCGTGCTGGTCCCCCGCGACGCACGGGTCACGGTCGGCGTCGTCTCCGCGGGGGCGCTGCTCTCCGGCACGAACCGCGGCGCCTCGGTGAACACCGTCTCGGGCGACGTCGTCGTCGACGGGCTCGCGGGCGACCTCGCCGTGCACGCCGTCTCCGGGGCGACCACGGTCCGCGACCTCGACGGCGCACTCACGGTCCGCACCGTGTCGGGCGACGTCGTGGCGACGGGCGCGATCCCGCGCCTCACGGCCGACGGGGTGAACGCCGACGTGGTGCTCGACCTGCAGGGCACCCCGGACGCCGCACGCATCAACACCGTGTCCGGTTCGGTGAGCGTCCGGCTCGAGGACGGCGTCCCCTACCGCTGCACCGTCAGCACCGCGTCCGGCAAGCTGCAGTTCGACGACTCCGAGATCCGCGGCGTCCGCGGCTCGTACGTCAAGCAGGGCGGCGAGCTGAGCGGGCAGTGGCTCGACCTCAAGGTCAACTCGGTCTCGGGCGACGTCGCGGTCCTGCACGCCCCGCCCGCCCCGGCCGCTCCGACGGACGCCCCGACCGGCGCGGAGGCGTCCGAATGAGCCCCGTCTTCGCGCACGGTCACCTGCGCCTGTCACTGCTCGCCATGCTCGCCGACCGCCCCATGCACGGCTACGAGCTCATCCAGGCCCTCGGCGAGCGCTTCGGCGGCGCGTACGTCCCGAGCGCCGGCACCGTGTACCCGCGACTCGCCAAGCTCGAGTCCGAGGGGCTCGTCACCAAGACCGTCGACGGCCGCAAGACCGTGTACGCGATCACCGACGCCGGCCGTGCCGAGCTCGACGCCCGCGCCGAGGAGCTCGCCGCGGTCGAGTCCGGGGTCGCCGACTCGGTGCGGTCCCTGGCCGACGGCGTCCGCGCCTCGGTCGGCGAGGCCATGCGCTCGCTCCGAGCGGACCTCGCCGCGAGCGCCCAGGCTCCGCGCGGTCAGACCGCCGACGAGCCCGTCGACGTCCCGACGGAGGGCGCCCGCGCCCTGCGCGAGGTCGAGATGGCGATCGCCGCGTTCCGGCAGCAGGTCCGGGCGGACCTGCGTCGCCGCGCGACGCGCGGGACGCTCACCGAGGACACGGTGACGCGCCTGCGGGACGGCCTGGAGGCCCTGCGCCGCTCCGTCTGACGGCCGCGGGCGGACGGGTGGTGGCGAGCCGCGCCTCCCGTCCGCTGCCCGTCGGCGTGCGTCCGGCGCACGGCCGTCGCCGCCTGTCCGTTCCCACAGTGTTGACTCGGGCGCGCAACTGAGTAGGTTTGCCGCTCGTGACGAACGAGATCCGGTCGCTCAAGGCGCGACTGATCGGCGATCCCCTGCCCTCCGAGAAGCTCGAGGGACAGCTCCTCCCGAAGCACCTGGCGCTGCCGATCTTCGCGAGCGACCCGCTGTCGAGCGTGGCGTACGCCCCGCAGGAGCTCCTCATGATCCTGCTGCTCGGCGGGATGGCGTTCCTGACCTTCGCCCCGTGGGTCGCGGCCGTGGTGGTGCTGCTGCTCGTCGTGGTGGTCGCGTCCTACCGGCAGCTCGTCAAGGCCTACCCGTCCGGCGGTGGCGACTACGAGGTCGCCCACCGGAACCTCGGCGAGAAGGCCGGCCTCGTCGTGGCGAGCGCGCTGCTCGTCGACTACGTCATGACGGTCGCCGTGTCGGTGGCCTCGGGCGTGGACAACATCATCTCGGCCCTGCCGGGACTCGACCCGTTCCGCGTCGAGCTCGCGGTCGCCTTCGTCGTGCTGCTCGCCGGGGTGAACCTGCGCGGCGTCCGCGAGTCGAGCAAGGCGTTCGCGGTGCCGACCTACCTGTTCGTCGGCTCGGTGTTCGTCATGGTCGTCACCGGCCTGGTCCGCACCGCCCTCGGCAACGCCCCCGTCGCCGAGTCCGCCGCGTACACGATCGACAACGTCGAGCACACGACGCAGGCGGCCTTCGTGCTGCTCCTCCTGCGCGCGTTCGCGTCCGGCTGCTCGGCCCTGACCGGTGTCGAGGCGATCGCGAACGGCGTGCAGGCCTTCCGCCGACCGAAGATCCGCAACGCCCAGACGACGCTGGTGCTCATGGGCTCGATCGCGATCGCGCTGTTCGTCGGGCTCATCACGCTCGCGCTCGTCTCGCACGTGCACTACGCCGAGCGCGCGTGCGACCTGCAGGGCTTCACCGCGTGCGCGACCACACCGCAGCGCTCGCTCATCGCGCAGATCGCCGCCGCGACCTTCGGGGGCGGCAGCGTGCTGTTCTTCGTCGTCCAGGCGACGACGGCCGCGGTCCTGCTCCTCGCCGCGAACACGGCCTTCAACGGCTTCCCGCTGCTCGGCTCGATCCTGGCGCGGGACTCCTACGCGCCGAAGGCCCTGTCGACCCGCGGCGACCGCCTCATCTACTCGAACGGCGTCATCGTGCTCGCGCTCGTCGCGGTCGCGCTGCTCGTGGTCTACCGCGCGAACGTCACGAGTCTCATCCAGCTGTACATCATCGGCGTCTTCGTGTCGTTCACGCTCGGCCAGACCGGCATGGTCCGGCACTGGCTGCGCCTGCTGCGCTCGGACCGCGACGGCAGCGCGGTCGAGCCCGTCGACCGCGGACAGGTGTGGCGCTCGCTGACGATCAACGCGATCGGCGCGACCTCCACCTTCGTCGTGCTCGTCGTCGTCACCATCACGAAGTTCACGCACGGCGCCTGGCTCGTGTTCGTGATCATGCCCGTGCTGTTCGTCCTCATGCTCGGCGTGAACCGGTACTACCGCGACGTCTCGCACGAGGTCGAGGCGGACGTCGACACGCAGTTCGGCGCGACCGGCGACCACGCGATCGTCCTCGTCAACACACTCCAGAAGCCGGTGCTCAAGGCGATCGACTACGCCATCGCTGCACAGCACGCCGGACTCGAGGCGGTGCACGTCGCGATCGACGACGCCGAGGCCCGCCGGCTGCAGGAGCAGTGGGTCGAGCACGGGATCGAGGTCCCGCTCACCGTCGTGCCGAGTCCCTACCGCGACATCTCGATGCCGCTCATCCGGTACATCAAGGCGCACCGGGCCGAGCACGGGTCCGAGGTCGTCACCGTCTACACGCCGGTCTTCGTCGTCGGGCACTGGTGGGAGACCCTGCTGCACAACCACCGCGGGCGCCGGATCCGCAAGAAGCTCCTGCTGGTGCACGGGGTGACCGTAGCCCTGGTGCCGTGGCTGCTCGACTCGTCGGAACTGCTCTACGGCCGACGCTCCCGTCCGCTGCCGGGGCAGGAACGCCGCGGTGAGCCGGTCCGGCCGGCCCTCCGCCGCTCGCCGCAGGGCGTGTCCCACCACGACGCGCAGGAGGACCGTCTGCTCCGGTCCGTCCAGCGGAACAGCCTGCAGCCGGTGGGGTCGCCGGCGCAGCGCGACGGCCTGCAGCCGCGGCGGGCGTCGCGTCCCGCCGGTCCCGCGGAGGGCGTCGACCCGACCCAGTGCACGGGCGAGGTGCACCTCCTCGTCCCCACACCTGCACGCCGTGACGGCGGCCGGTCGTAGCATCGTCGGCGACATGACGATCTCCGACCTGCGCACCTTCGCGACCTTCGACGGCCACGGCGGCAAGGTGTCGAAGCGCGTCGAGGTGCTCGACCACGAACCACCGGTGGCCGGACCGTACGCCGGACTCGTCGCCGTGCGCGGTGAGCACCCGCTCGGAGCCCTCGACGAACGCCCCGCCGACGACCGCGCCGACCTCGCCCGCGGGGTCGCCAGCATCGGCTGGGTCGACCCGGCCACGCTCCGCGACTGGTACCGACCGGACCGCGTCGTGGTCACGCGGCTCGAGGCACGCCGCTCCGGGCTCGAGCCGGGGCTCTACGCCGACTCGCGTGGCCGCGGTCGCGTGCGGATCGACGGCCTGGAGGGACTGCTCGCCCCCGACGGTCGGCCCGCCTTCCGTGCACTGGCCGGCCCGGTCGACGCCCCGGTCGTCGACGTCCCCCTGCCCACCGAGCAGGCGGTGCGCCTGGTCGCCGTGCGTGCCATCGAGGGTGGTCTCGAGGTCGTGACCACCCCGGTCTCGCCGTTCCTCTCCCCCGGTCGGTACGCCGCGTACGACGCCGACGTGGTCGGGCTCCCGCCCCGGGCGTCCACCGGGCAGGTGTCCGTGCGGGCGGCGGTGCTCATCGACGGCTCGTTGCACGAGGTCGTCCGGATCGACGAGCGGGCGGCGACGATCTGGATCGAGCAGGGCGGCGCCGAGGTGCCGATCGCGACGAGCGGCGTCGGACCGGACCTGGTGCGCTACACGGCGACGCCGGTCTGAGCGCCGCCGTCCGCCTGGTCGGGAGCCCTGTCCGCGTGCCGGCGCACGTCCCCTGGGGGACGTCTTCGCTGCGTGTCGTGTCCGGCGTCGCGCGTAGGTTCAGCGCCATGACCGACGCAGCAGACCAGACCCCCGACGAGTCGCACCAGGGCGAGACCCTGGGCGGCGAGCGTCCCGACCCCTCGACGACCGCGAGCAAGGACCCGGAGCAGTGGGTGACCGGCGACGAGCCCATGACCGGACCGCAGCGCAGCTACCTCGACACCCTCGCCCGCGAGGCCGGCGAGGAGCTCCCCGCGGACCTCAGCAAGGCCGAGGCGTCCGAGCACATCGACCGCCTGCAGCAGCAGACCGGGCGCGGCGCGGACTCCTGACGCGACACCCTGTCGCCCGACGCCGGTCCCCACTGTGGTGGACCGGCGTCGGTCGTTCCTGAGCGTCGGTCCCCGATTCGGCGGACCGACGTCTGGGTGACCCCTGGCCGAGTGCGGACAATCCCCCGAGGGCCTCGGGTCGATGACACGTCACCGCATAGCGTCGTCGCCATGCGAACGACATCGACCTCCATCGGCCTGACCGCGCTCCGCATCGTCCTCGGCGTGGTGTTCACCGCGCACGGCGCCCAGAAGTTCGCGCAGGGGATCCCCGGCGTCGCGCAGGGCTTCTCGGGCATGGGCGTCCCGCTCGCCGAGGTCGCGGCGCCCCTCGTCGCCGGCCTCGAGCTCGTCGGCGGGATCCTGCTCGTGGTCGGCGTCGCGACACGGGTCGTCGGACTGCTGCTCGCGGTCGACATGGTCGTCGCGGGCCTGCTCGCCCACGCGACCGCGGGGTTCTTCGCCCAGGACGGCGGCTTCGAGTACGTGCTCGTGCTCGCCGTCGCCTCGCTCGCGATCGCCCTGACCGGGCCCGGGCGGTTCTCGCTCGACGCCCTCGTCCTGCGCTCGGCACGGCGGAAGCGGGGCGTGCCGGAGCCGCTCGCGGCGTGAGCCCTGGTCACCTCTGCGACCGGCCGACGGGGGACGCCGATGGGCAGGTGGGGAACGGGGTACATGGTAGAGTGATCGGCAGATTTCAAACCACGAACCGTTCGGTTCCCCGGGTGGCAACCATGCACCCGCCAGGACCGGACCAGAGCCGATCACGAGGGGGTCACGCATGGGGCGCGGCCGTCAGAAGGCAAAGCACACCAAGGTCGCCCGGGAGCTGAAGTACTTCAGTCCGGACACGAACTACGGTGCGCTCGAGCGAGAGCTCTCCGCCGGGCAACACTCGGACGAGAACTCCTACGTCGACCGCTGGGCTGACCAGTACGGTGAGGAACCGGGCGACGACGAGGACGAGTTCGAGCCCCAGCAGGACCAGGACAAGTCCGCCTGACCCGGACCGTCGACGCCGCGCACCCTCCGGGGTCGCGCGGCGTCGTCGTGTGCGCGGGCGTCGGGCTCCGGGCTCCGGGCTCCGGGCTCCGGGCCTAGTCGCAAGACTTGCCGCTCACCTTCGACCTGAGCGGCAGTTCGCGCGACCGGAACGGCCGCGCCCGGCATGTCGTGCGACCGGAACGGCCACGCCGGCACCGGAGCAGCATCGTCGGCGCCGGCACGGACGGGTCGACCTCACCGCACCGCCGGACGCGGCGGTGAGCTCCGGTCGCAGGACTTGCCGCTCACCTTCAACTTGAGCGGCAGGTCGTGCGACCCGAAGATCCGCGCGCGGCATGTCGTGCGACCAGGCCGGCCGCACACCGCCGCGCGACCGCCGACGGCGTCTGCGCCGCGCGGCCGACGGGTGCGGCCGACGCGGCTCAGCCCGCGTAGGAACCGACGAGCCGGACCGCGCCGCCGTCGACGCCCTTGGCGCCCTGCTCGAACCCGTCCAGCTCGCGGGCCGAGGTCGACACCGTGCCGACCGTCCACGCGGGCAGCCCGGCGGCACGCAGGTCCTCGAGCACCGCCGACGCCGAGGCCGCAGCGACCACGGCGAACATCCCGATGCCGAGGTTCCACGTGCCCTCGGTGTCCTCGACCGGCGTCCCCGCCATGTCCGCGAGCACCCGGAACACCGCCGGGGGCGTCCACGTCGAACGGTCGACCTCGACCCAGGTGCCGACGGGCAGCACGCGCGCCAGGTTCGCGGCGATGCCACCACCGGTGACGTGGGACAGCGAGTGGACGACACCGGGTCGGGCGTCGAGCAGGTCGAGCAGCGGCGCGGTGTACAGCCGGGTGGGCTCGAGCAGGGCCTCGCCCACCGAGACGCCCGCGCCGAACTCCGGCAGCTGGTCGGTGTAGCCGATGCCCTTGCCGGAGAGGATGTGCCGGACGAGCGAGTACCCGTTCGAGTGCAGCCCGGAGGACTCGATCGCCACGACGACGTCGCCGTCCTCGACGAGGTGCGCGCCGAGCTGACGTCCGGCCTCGACGACGCCGGTCGCGGCACCCGCCACGTCGTAGTCGTCCGGCCCGAGCAGCCCCGGGTGCTCCGCCGTCTCGCCGCCGACCAGGGCGGTCCCGGTCGCCGAGCAGCCGCGGGCGATGCCGGCGACGATGTCGGCGATGCGGTTCGGCACGACCCGGCCGCAGGCGATGTAGTCCGTCATGAAGAGCGGCTTCGCGCCGACCACGACGATGTCGTCGACGACCATGCCGACGAGGTCCTGGCCGATCGTGTCGTGCTTGTCGATCGCCTGCGCGATGGCGACCTTGGTGCCGACGCCGTCGGTCGAGGTCGCGAGCAGCGGACGCTCGTAGTCCTTGAGGAACGAGACGTCGTAGAGCCCGGCGAACCCGCCGACACCACCGAGCACCGATGGGTTGTGGGTCGCCGAGACGGCGGACTTCATGAGTTCGACGGCCAGGTCACCGGCGGCGGTGTCGACACCGGCGGCAGCGTACGGGTTCGGCATGCGTGGTCCTCCGCGGAGCATGGCAGACTTGTTCGGTACCACCCGATCCTACGGTCTGGAGCACTCCGCGAATGTGCGGCATCGTCGGCCTCGTTGCGCAGGGGCCCGTCAACCAATCCATCTACGACGCCCTGCTGCTCCTGCAGCACCGGGGCCAGGACTCGACGGGCATCGCCACGGTCGAGGGTCGCGTCCACCACATGCACAAGACGCGTGGGCACGTCCGTGAAGCATTCCGCACCCGCGACATGCGTGCCCTGCTCGGCACGATGGGGCTCGGACACGTCCGGTACGCCACGAAGGGCGTCGCGAGCAACGAGGAAGAGGCCCAGCCGTTCTACGTGAACGCGCCCTACGGCATCGTGCTCGTGCACAACGGCAACCTGACGAACACCCGCGAGCTCACCCGCGAGCTGTTCGACATCGACCGCCGTCACCTCAACACGACGAGCGACACCGAGCTGCTGGTCAACGTCCTGGCGCACGAGCTCCAGGGCCAGGTCCGCGGCAGCGAGCTCGACGCCGGCCAGGTGTTCGACGCGGTCGAGCGGGTGCACGAGCGCGTCGAGGGCTCCTACGCCACGATCGCCACGATCGCCGGGCACGGCCTGCTGGCGTTCCGCGACCCGTACGGCATCCGACCGCTGATCCTCGGCCACAAGTTCGACGAGGCCGGGCAGCCGGAGTGGGTCGTCGCGAGCGAGTCCCTCGTGCTCGAGTCCGGCGGCTACGAGGTCGTCCGCGACATCGCTCCGGGCGAGGCCGTGTTCATCGAGATGAACGGCCAGATGCACGCCCGCCAGTGCGCGAAGGACCCGCGCCTGGTGCCGTGCTCGTTCGAGTACGTCTACCTCGCGCGTCCCGACTCCGTCATGAACGGCATCTCGGTGTACGACGCCCGCCTCCGCCTCGGCAACCGCCTGGCCGACACGATCGCGCAGTACGCCCCGACCGGGGACATCGACGTGGTCATGCCGATCCCGGACTCGTCCCGACCCGCGGCCATGCAGGTCGCGCAGAAGCTCGGCATCGACTACCGCGAGGGCTTCTTCAAGAACCGCTACGTCGGCCGCACGTTCATCATGCCCGGGCAGGCGGAGCGCAAGCGTTCGGTGCGCCAGAAGCTCAACGCGATGTCGTCCGAGTTCAAGGGCAAGAACATCCTGATCGTCGACGACTCGATCGTCCGCGGCACCACGAGCCGCGAGATCGTCGAGATGGCACGAGCAGCCGGTGCGAACGAGGTCACGTTCACGAGCGCCGCTCCCCCGGTCCGGTACCCGCACGTGTACGGCATCAACATGCCGACCCGCGCCGAGCTGATCGCGCACGACCGGAAGATCCCGGAGATCAACCGCGTGCTCGGCAGCGACCACCTCATCTACCAGGAGGTCGCGGACATGCGTGACGCGATCATCGAGGGCTCGGACGTCACCGACCTCGAGATGAGCTGCTTCACCGGTGAGTACGTCACCGGCACGGTGAGCCCGGAGTACCTGTCGTGGGTGGAGGCGAACCAGCTCAGCTGAGTCGCGTCGCCACGGCGACCACGGAACGGACGGGAGGCTCCCCACCAGCTGGTGGGGAGCCTCCCGTCCGTCGTGCGGTGCAGACCGTCAGCGGTCGGTACGTCCCGCGGGTCCGCCCGCGTCACCGTGCTCCTCGACCTCGCCGTCGACGGTCTCCTCGGCCGGCTCGACCTCGACGCGCTCCGCCGTCAGGCGGGCGGCGCGGCGGGCGAACACGCGGTCGAGGACGATCGCCACGACGGCCCCGACGAAGGCGCCGATCGTGACACCCCAGAGCGAGAAGTAGCCGACCAGCGTGCCGAAGTCGGCGTCCTGCTGGTCGCCGCGGTCGATGTCCATGGTGAGCGTCACGACCAGCAGGGTCGCGAGGAAGCCGAGCACCGCGCCGCCGACGATGAACACGCCGAACTTCGGCGCGCGGCGGATGGTGACCTCGTCCGCCGAGCTGACGGCGCTCGGAGCCGGCGTCGCGGCCGGCGCTGCCGGGCGGTCTTCGGGTCGGTCGGTGTCGCTCACCAGACCATTGTCCCCCACTGTGGGACGTCCGTCGGCCTGTTGCGCGTCGACCGATCCAGGGCATGATGTCCCTACCGGTCGGTATCCACGGAACGCAGTCCGTCGGACACCGACCACCCGGTCGAGGACGATGTCGGAGCCCGGGAACGGGATCCGTGAGCCGGGGGGAGCAGGCGGACGACCAGGAACGGGAGGTGACGGGGTGCACGAACGGTCCGTCCGTGGGCGTCGCCGCCCCCGCACGCCCGGACGCGTCCCGTGGCCGATCGTGCAGCGTCGCGAGGAGGACCGCGCGGTCTCCGTCGTCGCCGAGCACCGCTGGAGCGTCGCGATCGTCGGCGCACCGGGGCTCGGCAAGACCTCCACCGCCGCCCGCGTGACCGACCGAGTCGCTCGCCGTGACCCCACCGGTCGCACGGTCGTCGTGCCGATCACCGCGGTCGAAGCCGGTCGCTCGATGCCGTTCGGTGCCGTGGCGGACCGCTTCGGTGAGCTGCCGGCGGCCCTGGCGGACCTGGTCGACGACGCCTCGGCCGCACGCCGACTGCGCGAGACCGACGACCTGGCCGACCGCGACGTCGTGCTGCGCGTCGACGACGCCGACCACCTCGACGCCATCTCGGCTCGGTACGTCGCCTGGCTCGTCCGCGACCAGGGTGCGCGGCTCGTGCTGACGTGCCGCGACTTCACCGCACTGTCGGAGCCGCTCCGCGCACTGTGGCAGGACGACCTGCTCGAGCGCATCGACCTCGCCCCGCTCGACCTGCACGAGACCGGCGAGGTCGTCGCACAGGCACTCGGCGCGCAGCTCGAGACCGCCTCGACCGAGCGCGTGCACCGGGCGACCGCCGGCAACCCGCTGTACCTGCGCGAGGTCGTCCGCGCGGCACTGACGTCCGGGGCGCTCGACCAGACCGCGACGGGCTGGTACTGGCGCGGCCGGGTCACCGCGTCGAACAGCCTGGCGGACATGTACCGCACCGAGCTCGGCGCGCTGCCCGAGGACCTCCGTGACGTCGTCGACATCGTCGCGCTCGCCGACCCGATCCCGCTCGTCCGACTGCTCGGGATGGTGTCCGGCGGCGATGTCGACCGGGTCGTCGCGCTGGGCCTGGTCGCCGTCGACTCCGCCGAGGACGGCACGAGCATCGTCCGGTCGTCCCACCCGCTCGTGGGCGAGGTCGTCCGTGGCCTCGTGCCGGTCGCGCGGCGCACGGCCCTGTTCGCGCGCGCCAACGCCTTCCGGACCGCCCGGCCGGAGGGAGCGCCGCCCGCCGCCCGGCTCCGCGCCGCGCTCTGGTCGCTCGAGTGCGGTGTGCTGCCGTCGGTCGGCCAGCTCATCGACGCCACCCAGGTCGCCGTCCGGCTGCAGGAGCACGAGAGCGCCGTCGCCCTGGCCTCGGCTGCACTGCGCACCGCGCTCACGGCCACCGAGCGGGTCACCGCCCTCTGCCTGCGGTCCATCGCGCACTCGTACAGCACGGGTCGTGAGGCCGGTCGCGCCGACGCGGAGGCCGCGTGGGACCTCGCCCGGAAGCGAGCCGGCGAGATCGACGACGCCGTCGTGGTCGAGGCGTGCGAGACCCTGGCGAACATCCGGCAGTTCCACGACGACGACGTCGACGCCGCCGTGGCGCTCTCCGAGGCCCTCGCACCCCTCGTCGGTCCGGAGACGGCCGAGCACGTCCGGCTGCTCCGACTGGCCCACCTGGGTTGGGGCGGTCGGTTCGCCGAGGTCCGGGCGGAGATCGAGCGGTCGCGCATCCTCCAGCAGCCGACCGTGCCCGTGTCGCTCCTGTGCCTCGCGCCGTGCGTCACCATGGCACTCGCGACCGAGGGCCGGCTCGAGGAGGCCGCCGCGTTCGCGCGTCGGGCGATCGCCACCGCCGTCGAGCACGTCGAGGCTGCCCCGTGGGGCGTCGGCGAGAACGTCTCGGTGCTGCACCAGGTGCAGGTCTGGCGCGGGGACATGGCCGACCTGGTCACCGAGATCCCGGTCCGACGCGGGAGCCCGTTCCTGAAGTACGACTTCACGCTCGAGCTCATCGGCCTGGGCAACCACGCGATCGGTCAGCGACGGTGGGACGACGCGATCGCCGCGTTCTCGGCGGCGTGCGAGCGCTACGACGTGGCCGACCACGGCGGGTTCGCGGCCTACCCCTGGGCACGACTGGCCATGGCCTACGCGTACGCCGGCGACACCGAGCGCGCAGCGGCGGCGCTCGAGCGCGCCCGCACCACACCGGGCCGCGCGATGCGGATCACCGGGGAACAGGTCGCGGTGTCGATCGCCTGGACCGAGACGGTGCTCGGCAACCCGGCCGGACTCCGACACGCAGACGAGATCATCGAGCGCAGCACCCGTGACGGGTCGTGGCTGCACGTGATGTACGCGGTGACGCAGCACTACACGCACGACATGACGTCCGGGCGGGACACCACCGCGTCGCTCGCCCGCATGCGCGAAGCCGCAGCGCGCGTCGACGGTCCCCTCGCCCGCGCGGTCGTCGAGTACGCGGACGCCGAGCTCGCCGGCGACCGGACGCGGGTCGTGGCGGCGCAGGGGGTCCTCGCCGCGCACGGGATGGCCGTGTCCGCCGGTCGGGTCCGCCCACCGCTGACGAACCGGGAGTACGAGGTCGCGGAACTCGCGGCGCAGGGCCTGAGCAACCGGCGGATCGCGGAGACGCTGAGCCTGAGCGTGCGGACGATCGACGCGCACATGTCGCGGATCTTCGCGAAGTGGGACGTGCACGCACGGTCGGAGCTGGTGGAGCTGCTCGGCGCCCGCTGACCACGCGTCGGCGTCCTGATGGTCGTCCGGCGGCATCCTGAACCGCCTCGGAAGCTGACGCCGGGTCAGGAAAGGTCCCCGATGCGACCGCGATCGTTGCGGTTTGCAGCACGACTCGCCGTACCGGTTGACAACGAAGGCAGTATGTCGCGTACCGTGAACCCTGTCGCCGGGTTCGGACCCGTTCGGGTCGGGTCCGAATCCCGGCGACTTCGACGTTACGCGGGTGGTCCTGTCGGTCACATCGGTAGGACCTACCTAAGTCGGTGAGCGAGGGTGTACGACCTGGTCGCGCCTCGCCGCCGGGTCACCCGGTCGCGCGACCGCAGCAGCGCGACCGGCGTCAGACCGCGGTACGGACCGGCAGGAACGCCGTCAGGTCGGCCCGGGACCCGGACGCGCTGACCCGCAACGCTGCCAGGGCCTCGTCCCACCGCAGCTCGCCCAGCGCCAGGGCCAGCCAGGTGGTGGCGTCGGTCTCCACCACGTTCGGCGGGGTCCCCCTCGTGTGCCGCGGACCCGGGACGGCCTGCACCGCGGCGAACGGCGGGACGCGGACCTCGACGCTGTTGCCGGGGACGTCGTCGGCCAGGCACTGCAGGGTCCACCGCACCGCGGTCGCGACGTCCGAGCGGACGGTCGAGCCCGCGCGCACGGCGGCGAGCGCGGAGCGTCCCGCGGCGTCCTCGATCCTCTTCGGCGGCATGTCCACAGGCTAGCCGTCGCCTCGCGGACGGCGTGTCGCGCTCGGTAGGCTTGCCGCGTGCGAATCCTCGTCCTCGGTTCCGGTGCCCGCGAGCACGCGATCATCACGGCCCTCCTCGCAGAGCGGGCCGGACACGTCATCACGGTGGCCCCCGGCAACGCCGGCATCGCCGCCGACGTCGAGACCGTGTCGCTCGACCCCACGAACGGCGAGCTGATCGCCGAGTACGCGATCGAGAACGGTGTGGAGCTCGTGGTCGTCGGGCCCGAGGCACCGTTGATCGCCGGGGTCGCCGACCCGCTCCGGACCCGGGGCATCCCGGTGTTCGGCCCGAGCCGTGCGGCCGCCCAGCTCGAGGGCTCGAAGGCCTTCGCGAAGCGCATCATGTCCGAGGCCGGGGTCCCGACCGGACGCCCCGTGTACGCCGGCACGGTGGACGAGGCAGTGGCCGCGATCGACGAGCTCGGGGCACCGTACGTGGTCAAGGCCGACGGGCTCGCCGCGGGCAAGGGCGTCCTGGTGACCGAGGACCGGCAGGCGGCCGTCGACCACGCCACGTACTGGCTGCAGCACGGCCGTGTCGTGGTCGAGGAGTTCCTCGACGGCGAAGAGGTCTCGCTGTTCTTCCTCAGCGACGGGCACGACGTCCGGGCGCTCAGCCCCGCACAGGACCACAAGCGTCTCGGCGACGGGGACACCGGTCCGAACACCGGCGGCATGGGCGCCTACTCCCCGCTGCCGTGGCTCGCCGAGCGGTGGGAGTCCGAGCAGGCGTTCGTCGCCGAGGTCACCGAGCTCGTGGCGCTCCCCACCGTCCGTCGACTCGAGCACGAGGGGACGCCGTTCATCGGCCTGCTGTACTGCGGGCTCATCGTGACCGAACAGGGCGTCCGCGTCATCGAGTTCAACGCCCGCTTCGGCGACCCGGAGACCCAGGTCGTGCTCCCCCGCCTGACCACGCCGCTCAGCGCCCTGCTGACGGCGGCCGCGACCGGACAGCTCGCGTCGGCTCCGCAACCGGCGTTCAGCACCGACGTCGCGGTCACGGTGGTGCTCGCGAGCGAGGGCTACCCGGAGAACCCGCACACCGGTCGGGTCATCACCGGCATCGATGCTGCCGAGGCGCGCGAGGGCGTGTCCGTGGCGCACGCCGCGACCGCCGTGCTCGACGACGACCTCGTCGCCACCGGCGGCCGGGTCCTGAGCGTCGTCGCCACGGGCACCGACTTCGCACAGGCCCGGGAGCGCGCCTACGCCGGACTCGGCGACATCGCGCTCCAGGGGGCGCAGTACCGCACCGACATCGCCGCGAAGGTCGCACGGTGACGGCCGTGACCGAGCTGCCCGGCTGGCAGCACGTCTCGTCGGGCAAGGTCCGCGAGCTCTACGTGCCCGCGGGCGTCGACGACGTCGCGAGCGCGTCCGAGCTGCTGCTCGTCGCCTCGGACCGGGTCAGCGCCTACGACTTCGCACTCGAACCCCCGATCCCCGGCAAGGGCGAGCTCCTGACGCGGCTGTCGCGCTTCTGGTTCCACCGCATCGCGGACGTCCCGAACCACCTGGTCGACCCCGGTGCCGGCGGGACCCCGGTGCCGGAGTCCGTGGCCGCCAGGTCCATGCACGTGCTGCCGCTCGCCATGTTCCCGGTCGAGTGCGTCGTCCGGGGGTACCTGGTCGGCAGCGGTTGGGCGGAGTACCGCGAGACGCAGAGCGTGTGCGGTGTCCCCCTGCCCGCGGGGCTGTCCGAGGGCGATCGCCTGCCCGAGCCGATCTACACCCCGGCCTACAAGGCGCCGCAGGGCGAGCACGACGAGAACATCTCCTTCGAGCAGACCGTCGAGCTCGTCGGGCGCGAGGACGCCGAGGCCCTCCGCGACCTGTCGCTGCGCGTCTACGGCGAGGCGGCGGCGATCGCCCTCGAGCACGACGTCGTGATCGCCGACACGAAGTTCGAGTTCGGCCGCGACACCGACGGCACGATCCGGATCGCGGACGAGGTCCTGACCAGCGACTCCAGCCGCTACTGGGACGCCCGCTCCGGCAGCCGCACGGACTCGTTCGACAAGCAGATCGTGCGCGACTGGCTCAGCGCGAACTGGGACCGCCAGGGCACCCCGCCGGTGCTGCCGGCGGAGATCGTGGACCGCACCGCCGCCCGCTACGCGGAGCTCATCGAGCGCCTCGGCGCCTGACCGCCGGGCCGGCGTCTCGGCCCGGCCCGGTGCGTCCCGCCACGCGTCCGCCGATCACGGACCGCGCCCCGGCACGGACGTCGCGCCCTCGCACGGACGTCGCACCCCGCCGCAGCGGGGTGCGTCGTCCGCAGCGGGGCAGGACATGACCGGGTGACGGCGGGGAGGCGCGTGGCGGGGCCGCCGCGCGCCTCCCGTCCGACCACCCGACGACCGACGACCACGACCGCCGGTCGCTGGTCGCCGGTCGCCGTGGCTCAGTCGCGGACGAGCACGACGACCGTCAGGTCGTCACCGGGGTCGTGCTCGAGCGCACGGGCGCGGACCCGACCCAGGAACGCGTCGATCTCGGGCTCCTCGCGCCACAGGGCCCCGAGCCGGGAAAGCGACTGCAGCGTCGAGTCCCAGAGTTCGAGCGCACCGTCGCTGACGAGCACGAGGACGTCACCCTGCTCGAGCACGAGCGACCCCGAGGACCGGGTGAGCCCGGCCGGGTGCAGGCCGATCGGCAGGTCGTTCGACAGGAGCGTCCGTTCACGGCCGTCCGCACGCATCTGCAGCACGAGGCCGTGCCCGGCGTCGACGAAGTCCATCCGTCCGCTGGCCGGATCGAGCCGGCCGTGGAACATGGTGGCGAACGACTCGGCACGGCCGAGGTCCGGCGCGACCTGCTCGTCCAGGGCGGCGATCGCCCGCCCGGGCTCCTCGTCCGGCCGTGCGAGGAGCGCTCCGCGGATCGTCGCCGCCAGCAGCCCGGCGGACATGCCCTTGCCCATCACGTCCGCGACCGTCAGGTGCAGGGCATCACCGGCGAGGTGCCACTCGTGCAGGTCGCCGGAGACCACCCCGTGCGGGACCGACATGCCGCCGATCCGGTACCCCGGCACCGTGACCGGCGTGGGCTGCAGCCCGGCGAGGACGTCCCGGAGGCGGTCCTCGTCCGCGCCGGCCGCGAGCTCGCGCTCCGCCCACACGCCGAGCTCCTCGAGCAGCGCCAGGTCGTCGGGCTCCAGCGTCCGGGGCTGCGGGTCGACCAGGCAGAGCGTGCCGACCTTGACGTGGTCGTCGCCGACGCGGAGCGGCACACCGGCGTAGAAGCGCACGTTGGGGTCCTCGACGACCATCGGCATGTCGGCGTACCGGTCGTCGGCGCGGGCATCCGGTACGACGATCGGACCGGCCTGGTCGAGCGTGCGGCCGCAGAACGTGTCCCGGAGCGGGATGGTCGGGCCGAACACGGCGTCGCTCTGCTGCGACTTGATGGTGAGGACCTCGGTGCCGGCGAGGTTGAGGAAGGAGCCCGAGACACCGAACGCCTCGCGGGCGATCCGCGTGATCCGCTCGAAGCGCTCCTCGGGCCCGCTGTCGACGACGTCGAGCGCGGCGACGAGGGCCGCGCGGCGGACGGCGTCGGGTGATGATCCGGCGGAGGTCGGTGAGGTCCCCTGGTGCATGCCCTCCACGGTACTGGTCCGTCGTGGGAGCGCCCCTCCCCAGAACGGTGGACCCGGGAGCGCGGGACCGGATCAGCCGCACACGCGCCCGTGTCGGACGCGCGTACCCTCGGCACGGTGATCCGTCGTGCTCCGCTCGTGCTCGCCCTCGGCGCTGCCGCCGCGCTCTCGCTGACCGGGTGCGGCGCGCACGATTCGACCGGGCAGATCTCGGTGACGGTGTCGTCGAACGCTGCGGATCGTCCCTACGAGGTGCAGGTCTTCGCCGCGACCGGCAAGCTGTCCGAGCACCAGCGGGTGTTCCCCGGAGGCACCGCGGACTTCGCCGGGGTCCCGCTCGGCGACGTCACGGTGCGGGCCGGCGACCTGTGCTCCGTCCGGACGACGGTGTCGGGCGACGACGTCACGCGGGTCACGCTCAGCACGACCGGCTGCTGACCGACCACCGCGACCGGACGACCCGGCCGCTGACCGGCCACCGCGTCCGGACGACCCGGCTCCAGGCCCGTCCACCGCGCTGCGCGGGGTCCCTCACCGCGGGTCGGGCACCGCGTCCCACTCCTCGCCGTACCGGCCGAGCACGCTCCACCGCGTGACCGGCCAGGTCACGACGAACGCCCGGCCCACGACGTCCGCCGTCGGCACCGTCCCGTGGATGCGCGAGTCGGCCGACTCGTACCGGTTGTCGCCCATCACCCAGATCCGCCCCGCGGGCACGGTGACGTCGAAGTCCTCCGCCGAGACACGGTCCACGTCGGACGGCCGGACCACGTACGGCTCGTCGACCGCGTGCCCGTTCACGGACAGCCGTCCCTCGGCATCGCAGCACGACACCCGGTCGCCCGGCAGCCCGATCACCCGCTTGATGAGGTCGTCGCCCTGCTCGCTGGTCAGCCAGTCGCCCGGGTCGCGGAAGACCACGACGTCTCCCCGGCGGAGCGGCGCGACGCCCGGTACGAGCTCGTTCACCAGCACGTTGTCGCCGATCAGCAGCGTGCGCTCCATCGAGCCGGACGGGATCGAGAACGCCCGCACCAGGTAGGCCTTCACCAGGAAGGACGCCAGCAGCGCGACGACCACGATGACCGCCAGGTCGCGGACGAAGCGCCACCCGGACCGTACCGGTCGTCCGGCACGGGACTCGTCGGTCTGCTCGCTCAATGCGTCACCACCACCTTCACCAGGCCGATCACGAAGGCCACCGCGGCGAGCACGATGCCACCCCAGAGCCCGAGGAACGTCGGACGCCGTCCGCTGAACCGCTGCAGGAACACCCCGACCATCCCGATGCGGACGACGAGGATGACGATCGCCGCGGTCTGCGCCCACTGCGCCGGCAGCCAGTCCGCCCACGCGACGGCGTAGAGCACCGCGGGGATGAGGCCGGAGGTCGCGATCGGGTTCGCGTCGCGCAGGATCGCCCCGATGGTCTCGCGGTGTTCGGCGTCGTCACCGGTGTCGCCGATGGTGTGCGCCACCAGGTGGGACAGCACGTGCGCCAGGTACGTCAGCACCGCCGTCGCGAGCACCGTGAGCACCGCTGCCCCGTGCTCGATCTGCTCCGGCCCCACCGCGATCGCGACCGCGAGCACGGTGATGTTGCCGTAGATGTACGACGACATGCGGTCGCGCAGACGGTCGACCGGGAAGGTCGCCAGGTCGGGTCGGCGGGAGGGCGGCATGCTCCCATCCTGGCCCTGCCGCGCCGCGCCGCGCCGACGGGATCCCGTGTGCGATGCCATCCTGGTCGGGCGACGCACCGACGCGTCGCCCGGACGGGAGGCACGACCCATGACCCACGGACCGCTCACCAGCAGACCGCTCGCCCTGGTGACGGGCGTCGGCCGCCGCGCCGGGATCGGTGCCGCGATCGCGACGCGGCTCGCCGCCGACGGTTGGGACCTCGCCCTCTCGTGGTGGGGGCCGTACGACGCGCGCGTGCACGGCGCGGCCGACCCCGACGGGGTGGACGCGGTGGTCGCGGAGGCCGAGCGTGCGGGGGCACGGGTGACGCGCCTCCCGGTCGACCTGGCCGACCCCGAGCAGGCGGCCGCGCTCGTCGGCCGCGCCGAGGCAGAGGCCGGCGCGCCGGTGACCGCCGTGGTGATGTCGCACTGCGAGTCGGTCGACTCGGACTTCGCGACCACGACGGTGGAGTCGTTCGACCGGCACCTGGCGGTGAACGTGCGCGCGCCGTTCCTCGTCGTGCAGGCGTACGCGCGGCGGCTCCGCGAGGGTGCGGCCGTACCGGAGGACCGCCGTCGCATCGTCGCGCTGACGAGCGACCACGTCGGGTTCAACCTGCCGTACGGCACGAGCAAGGGCGCACTGGACCGGTTGATCGTCGGGGCTGCCCTCGAGCTCGGCGATGTCCGGGTCAGTGCGAACCTGGTCAACCCGGGCCCGAACGACACCGGGTGGATGACCGACGAGATCCGCCGGGCCGCCGTCGCGCAGACTCCGCTCGGGCGCCCGTCGATGCCGACCGACACCGCGGCGCTCGTCGGGTTCCTGCTCGGGCCGGACGGCGGGTGGGTGAACGGCCAGCTGCTGAAGATCGACGGCGGGTTCAGCGCGAAGTAGCCCGTGGTCGCGGTTTGGTTGACGCGTCAACCATTCCGGCGCACACTGGGGGCATGCACACGCAGGACCTGCTCGCAGCCGACACCGGGATGGGCGCCGTCACGCTCCGCGTGGCCGACCTCGACACGATGGTCGCCTACTACCGCGACGGCGTCGGCCTGACGGTGCTGACGAACGCGGGCGGGACCGCCGTGCTCGGCCGTGGCGCGACGCCGATCGTGGTGCTCGAGCACGCCCCCGCGATGCGGCACGCGTCCCCGCACGAGGCCGGGCTCTTCCACACCGCGATCCTGTTCGACACGCAGGCCGACCTGGCGGCAGCGCTGTACTCCGTCGCGACGCGGTACCCGCAGACCTTCACGGGCAGCGCCGACCATCTGGTCAGCAACGCGTTCTACTTCCAGGACCCCGAGGGCAACGGCGTCGAGCTGTACTGGGACCGCGACCGCACCGAGTGGTCGTGGACGCACGGGATGGTCGACATGGCGACCATCTACGTCGACCCGAACGCCTTCGTGCAGGAACACCTGACCTCCTCGGCGCTCGAAGCGGCCAGCACGCGCCCCGGCCGGGTCGGCCACGTGCACCTGTCCGTGGGCGACGTCGCCACCGCGAAGGCGTTCTACGTCGACCGGCTCGGCTTCGCGACGACCGCGGCGATGGGCGACCAGGCGCTGTTCGTCAGCGCGGGCGGGTACCACCACCACATGGCGATGAACACGTGGAACTCCCGCGGGGCCGGGCGCCGGCAGCAGGCACTCGGGCTCGGGCTCGTGCGGATCGAGGTCCCGGGTGCGGACGACCTCGGCGCACTCGTGTCCCGCATGCACGACACCGGGGTGCAGACCGCGGACGACGGTCGGACCGTGGCGTTCGAGGACCCGTGGGCGAACCGCATCGAGGTGACCGCGCCCGGTCGCGGCTGAGCGGGCTCGTCCCGCCGCCCTGCCCCATTCCTGGGCGCGAGACTCGGCCCTCCGGGCATGTTCGCGGGTCGGTCGCCGCGAATGTGTCCGCAGCGACGAGTCTCGAGACATCCGGCACGGCGCCGCGGCTCACCGGGATCGGAAGTACCGGTGCAGCGCTCGATCCCGGACGCTGGCGACACCGACGATCCCTCCGCAGACCGCGCCGACCACCGCGAGACCGCTGAGCGCTGCCGCGTGCAGGACCACGGGGGCGGCATCACCGATCGACAGCCCCCGGACGAGCACGACGGCGAGGGCGGTCGCGACCGACCCGGCCACGACGCCCCACATCAGGTGCTGGACCGCGGCGCTCACCGCCTGGGCACCGACGCCCACGCCCACGTGTCGATCCGAAGCGACGACCAGGCGGCGGCGACGAGCTGCGGCCACTCCGACGGTCAGTCCGACACCGAGGGCAGCGGTCTCCGCCGACCCGGCCGGCAGCTGCGCCGTCGCTTCGAAGGTCGCACCAGACCGCGGGTTCAGCTGTCCGAGCGTCGGTCTGGTGCCCTCCGCCCCGGCGGTCCCGGCGGTCCCGGCGAACCCGGCGGTCCCGGCGAACCCGGCGGTCCCGGCGAACCCGGCGGTCCCGGGCAGCAGTGTCCGACGGAGCGCCGCGCTCGCGGAGTCGTCGGCCGGCCACACCGTCGCCCAGCACGCGTCGAACGGCCGACCGTCATCCGGCGCGGGAGCGAGCACTGCCCACTCGAGATCCGGGTCGCGCCCGTCATCAGGGTAGGAGTAGATGCCGGCGACCGGGACACTGCCCTGCGGGACCGGGAGGTCGTCGCCTGCCGCCTTCCCGAGCGCGCTCGCCACGTCCGGGGCGAGGAGGACGCCCGGGCCGCCGAGCCGACCTTCGACGCCGAGGACGGTCGGGAAGCCCGTCGTCGTCTCGTGGAGTGGGATCGCCGTTCCCGGCAACGAGCTGACGAGCAGCCCGTCTGCGACCCGACGCACCGCACCGGCCGCGACGACGCGAGGGTCCTGCGTGAGTGCCTGGCACGCTCGACCGTCGATCCGCCCGGCCGCCGTGAACACCTGCGTCGCGGCGCCCGACGACAGGAAGCGCGCGGCACCCCGGACGTCCTGCACCGTCGCTCGGGCGGTGGCGCCGACGACCCCGCACAGGAGCAGGGCGAGGACCACCGCGCACGTCAGCGCTCCGGCGGCCCCCGTGCAGACGTCGCGCCGGGCTTCACGGAACACCTCGACCGGGCGCATGCCATCGCGACGACCACCCGGGCCGTGACGGGGGTGATGCGGAGGGCCGACGACCGGACGACGACGTCGGCGCCACAGGGGCACTCGGGGCTGTCGGGTCACCGGAACCGCGCCAGGTCGAGCACAGCCGGGCAGGCTGCTCTCGTCGCGTCGTCGTGGGTGGCGACGACGACGGTCGTCCCCGCAGCGGCGAGCGCCGCCACGGCATCGTTGACCTCGTCGGCGGTCCGGCGGTCGAGTTGCGCCGTCGGTTCGTCCACGAGCATGAGCGTCGGTTCTGCGGCGACCGCGCGAGCGAGCATGAGCCGTTGCGCCTCACCACCGGAGAGCTGGCCGAAGGGTGCAGCGGCACGAGCGCTGAGTGCGAACGTGTCGAGGATCTCGATGGCGCGTTCTTCTGCCGCCCGACGGGTGGCCCCGCGCGCGAGGACGGGGAGCGTGACGTGGTCGAGCGCGGTCCGGTGGGACACGCCGTGCGGGTTCTGGAACACCCAGACCACCCGCGCACGGTCCGGCAGTCCGACGGCACCCGCCGACGGGGTCGTCATCCCGGCGAGGATGCCGAGCAGGGTCGACTTCCCAGACCCACTCGGTCCCACCAGCGCGGTCACCGAGCCGTCGGCGAACGTCCAGTCGACGTCACGGAAGAGCTCGGTGCCGGACGACCACCCGTGGCCGACACCGGAGAGCGTCACCGGCACGGACGTTCTCCGTCCGGTTCGCTCCGGACACGTGTGAGGCGTTCGCCGGACGGGAGGCGGACGAACGACTGCCCGAGCTCGGAGCCCACGACCTCGACGAGCGTCGGAGCACCGGGAACCGGTCGGACACACGCACTGCCGTCCCTGATGTCCCACAGGGACGACGGCGGGACGACCAGGACGCGGAGCGGCTCGGCGAGGGTCCACGTCGCCGGGACGCTCGGTGCCCCGTCCGTCGACGCGAGGACGGCGGCGTACTCCGGCTGGGTCCGGAGCGCTTCGAGTGCGGCCGGGTCCGACACGAGACCACGCTCGTCCACCGGGACGACAGCCTGCCCCACGCGCACCCGCCGGGCACCGGGCACCGCGTCCACCGGGAGCTGCTCGAGGCGAGCACTGCGGAGCGCTGCCGGCAGGGTCGCCAGGACTCCCTCGGGGCCGATGGTCGCGCCGACGACCGCATCGCAAGCGGTGACGGACACCTCGGGCGCCGGGATCCACGCGAACACCGCGCGCTCGATCACGTCGTCGGGCACGGCGGTGGCCCGCGCGGAGCCCTGCGCGACGAGGAGCTCGCGCACCGCTCGGATGGTCCCGGGCCCGACGACGCCGTCCACGGTGATGCGGCTCCCGAGCCTGGCGAGCTCCTGTTGCAACCCTCGGACGTCGTCACCCCGATCCCCCTCCGACAGGTCCCGGTAGAGGGGCGTACTCGATGCGAGTGCGAGCACGGGCACCTCGTCGATGCGGACGACCTCGGTGCCGCTCCGGAGTGTCCCCCCGGCCGTGCACGTCGAGCTGGTCACCACTCCGGTACGTGCGGTGACGAGGGCACCCGGCGCTCCGGTGTCGAGCACGAGCTGCACCTGCCGCTCGTCGGGATCGGTGCGCTCGGTCACCGCGACCGAGCGCACCGGCTCCGGCGTCGACAACGAAGCCGGTGGGCCGACAGGGAGTGCGACGACGACGCCGACCGCCGCTCCGGCAGCCACGAGCAGGCTGGCCAGACCGATCGCGGGGGCGGCGATCCGGTCGCGCACACGGCCGGTCACCCGTTCCGCCACAGCCCGAGCGGGTCCAGTGTGCACTGCTGCGCCCGTTCGTCGAACTCGGGGAACGAGAACGATCCGGCGTCGTACTCGTCGCGCCACTTCCGCTCGGAGTAGTCAGCACCGACGAGCCCGGCCTTGCGCAGACAGACGACGGTGATCGCCGCTTCGTCCTGCTTGTGCGGGTTGCGCCGGGTCTCCTCGAACAGCATCGTCACAAACTGGTCGTAGTGCTCCTCGCAGGACTCCAGCACGCCGTTCGCCCGCGGCATGTCGTCGCTGGGTGAACCACCGCCGACCCGCCCCAGCTCGAACCCGCCGTCCGGGCCGTAGGCGATGGTGTAGCCCGAATCCGACAAGCAGCGGCCCATCTGCTCGTGCGCGTCCTCGACCTCGGCCGTCGAGACCCTGCCGTCGGCCAGGATCTTCGTCTCGTAGCCGGAGACGCCGTGGTCGAGCGCAGCGCGGAAGTCGTCGGCCCAAGGCCCCGCATGCGCCAGTGACACGTCACCAGCCGCCGTGGAGGGTCGTGACGGTCCGTCCGCGTCGCAGCCACTGAGGAGCACCGAGACCAGGACCGCACCCACGGAGACGGCTGCGACGTGGCCGTACCCCCGGAGCACGGACTACCTCGCCGTCATGCCGTAGGACACCACGTTCGCCCAGCAGGCACTCTGCTGCGACCACTTCTTCTTCCCCACCCACGGTCCGTACCGGGCGTCGGCGTTCCTGATCGCATCCCAGTGCCGAGCCGAACCGCAGGTGTTGTTCTTCCCCTTCCAGGTGCTCACCGAGCCGTAGCACGAGGCCGCCTCGGCCCCGGGCGCCGAACCCGCGTCGAGCGCGATCCCTGCACTGATGACCATCCCGACGATCGCAGCGCCGAGGACGAACTTCACGGACATCTCTCTCCCCTCACACCGGGAACCCCTCCCGGTGATGTACAACGTATGAGCGGACAGATGATCGGTGCAAGCCCGGCGCGCCGGGTGGGGACGACCTCGGTGCACTCGCGTCCCGGATGCACGACACCGGGGTGCAGACCGCGGACGACGGTCGGACCGTGGCGTTCGAGAACCCGTGGGCGAACCGCATCGAGGTGACGGCACCCGGTCGCGGCTGAGCGGCTCGCGCGCGGGCGGTCTGCGCCGAGGCTCGGCTCCGCGGACACGTTCGTGGTCGAGCACACGCGAACATGTCCGCCCGGCCGAGCCTCGGGCCGCACCGACGCGCAGGTGGACCCGGCAGGATGGACGCGTGAGCGAAGACATCCGGTGGGAGGTGGTCGAGGAGAGCGCACTGTCGCTCCCCGACCACGAGGCGATCGCAGCGATGCTCGGGCAGGCGTTCCCGAGCTGGTCGCACTGGTACGTGGGCGGCCGCGACTACGCCGGCATGCAGCCCGAGCGCCGCGTCGTCGGCTGGGGCGAGGACGGCACGGTGCTCGCGCACGTCGGGATCCGTCGGATGTTCGTCACGGTCGGCGGGCAGGACGTCCTGGTCGGCGACACCGGCATCGTCGCCGTCTCGCCGAGGCTGCAGGGCAGCGGGGTCGGCCGCGAGCTCCTCGTCCGCACCCGCGCCGTCCTCGAGGGACTCCGCGTGCCCTACGGCTTCCTCGGCGCCGGCGAGGACCGCATCCCCTTCTACGCGCACATGGGCTGGCACGAGGTGGACGGCGCCGTCGGCACGTTCTCGGCGTTCACGGCCGACGGGGTCGGCGTGAACGAGACCGAGCAGGGCGGCTGGATGGTCCTACCGGTCGAGGCGCAGCTGGAGGACTGGCCGACGGGCGAGATCATGCTCAACGGCCAGCAGGTCTGACACAGCCACGACGACGGACGGGAGGCCCGGTACCAGCTGGTACCGGGCCTCCCGTCCGTCAGGTGGTGGCGACTACGCCTCGACCGCGACCTTCTCCGGGTCCTCGTTCGAACCGGGCGCGCTCGGCGCGACCGCGGCGCGCACGCGCGCACCCAGGTCGGCGTCGACGCTGGTCCAGTAGGCGAACACACGCTCGCGCAGGTCGTCGCGCGTCACCTTCGAGACGTGGCCGGCGATGTTGCCGACCAGGCGCTCACGCGCGGCGTCGTCGAGGACCTCGCGGTAGAGCGTGCCGGCCTGGCCGAAGTCGTCGTCCTCCGCGTGCAGCGTCGCAGCGGAGCGCTGCAGCGCGCCGTCGGACTCCCAGCCCGGGACGTCGTCCGTCGCGGTCGGGTCGGCGTGCGCGCCGCCCTGGGTGTTCGGCGCGTACACCGGCACCTCCGCCTTCTGGAAGTCGAAGCGCATGGCGCCGTCCTTCGAGTACGAGTGGACCTCGTTCTTCGGGGCGTTCACCGGCAGCTGCGCGTGGTTCGTGCCGACGCGGTAGCGCTGGGCGTCCGCGTAGCTGAAGATGCGCGCGAGGAGCATCTTGTCGGGGCTCGCCGCGATGCCGGGGACGAAGTTCGACGGCGCGAACGCGGCCTGCTCGATCTGCGCGAAGTAGTTCTCCGGGTTGCGGTTCAGCTCCATCGTGCCGACCTCGATGAGCGGGTAGTCCGCGTGCGGCCACACCTTCGTCAGGTCGAACGGGTTGAAGCGGTAGCCCTCGGCGTCCGCGTACGGCATGACCTGCACCTTGAGGACCCACTTCGGGAAGTCCTGGCGCTCGATCGCCTCGTAGAGGTCGCGGATGTGGAAGTCGGCGTCCTCACCGGCGATGCGGTCGGCGTCCTCCTGCGTCAGGGTCTTGTGGCCCTGCTGCGTCTCGAAGTGGTACTTCACCCAGAAGCGCTCGCCCTCGGCGTTGATCCACTGGTAGGTGTGCGAGCTGAAGCCGTCCATGTGGCGCCACGACGACGGCAGGCCGCGGTCGCCCATGAGCCACGTGACCTGGTGAGCCGACTCCGGCGAGAGGGTCCAGAAGTCCCACTGCATGTCGTGGTTGCGGAGGTGGCTGCCCGGCAGGCGCTTCTGCGAGCGGATGAAGTCGGGGAACTTGATGCCGTCGCGGATGAAGAACACCGGGGTGTTGTTGCCGACGAGGTCGTAGTTGCCCTCTTCGGTGTAGAACTTCAGCGCGAAGCCGCGGGGGTCGCGCCAGGTGTCCGGGGAGCCCTGCTCACCGGCGACGGACGAGAAGCGGGCGAGCATCTCGGTCTGCTTGCCCGGCTGCAGGAACGCGGCACGGGTGTACTGCGACACGTCGTGCGTGACGGTGAAGGTACCGAACGCACCGCCGCCCTTCGCGTGGACGACGCGCTCCGGGACGCGCTCGCGGTTGAACTGGGCGAGCTTCTCGACCAGGTAGTGGTCGTGGAGGGCGAGGGGGCCGTCGGCGCCGACACCCATGGAGTGCTGGTCGCTCGAGACCGGGGCGCCGCTGTTGGTCGTGGTGGTGGGGGTGCCGGCGGGGCCGGTCGTGTTCTGGTCGGACACGGTTCCTCCTCAGGTGGAACGGTTGGTTCGGTCAGGATGGTTCGGGTTGCTCGTGGGGCGCGGCACGTCGGTGTCGCGCCGGGCGGTCTCGTCCGACTCCGGACGTCCCGCCGGCGTCAGGCCGTGACGACCTGGGCGTCGTCGCGTTCCGCCGCTGCGCAGCGTTCACAGATGCCCCAGTACGTGACCTCGGCCGTGGTGACGGCGAAGCCGTGCGTCTCCGACGGCGTGAGGCAGGGGGCGTGGCCGACCGCGCAGTCGACGTCCTCGACCGCGCCGCACATCGTGCAGACGATGTGGTGGTGGTTGTCCCCGGTGCGCCGCTCGTACCGCGCCGGACTGCCGGCGGGCTCGATGCGCCGGACGAGTCCCGCGCCGGTCAGGGCGCCCAGCACCCCGTAGACAGCCTGGTGGCTCGTCGTCGGCAGCTCGGCCGAGACCGCGGTGAGGATGTCGTCCGCGGTCGCGTGCGGCATCGCTCCCGAGGCACGCAGGACGGCCAGCCGGGGCGTCGTCACCCGCAGGCCGGCAGCCCGGAGCAGGTCGGCGTCGGCGTCCATCGGCCTCTTTCTCTTGCATCGGTCAAGACAAGCTCCACCGTACACGGTCGTGGGCCCGGAGCCCAGGGTGGCGGCGTGCTGCGCGTGTCGGCGCCCCAGCCGACCGTGCCCCGTTCGCAGCGGCGGCGCGAGTACGCAACGGCGACTCCGCGCGCGGCTCTCGGGACGACGCATGCCGCTACTGGCATGCGATGTGTCACGATCCGGTCGCGATCCGCTGGGACGATGCTGATCCAGCCGATCGGGCGCTAGCGTCACGGCATGTCCACGAAGCAGGGGCCTTCGTCGCGGATCGACTCCGTGCCGGCCAGCAGCGCTCAGGACGTCCGGGGGATCATCGCGCAGCGGGACCTGGTCGTCGACCTCATCAGGACGGCGTGCGTCGTCCTCGTCGTCGTCGTGCACGTCACGATGGTCGGCGTGGCGGTGTCGGCCGACGGCATCGGCGTCACGAGCCCACTGCAGGAGGCGGCCTGGTACGTCCCCGCGACGTGGACGGGTCAGGTGATGCCGCTGTTCTTCGCCGTCGGCGGGTTCGCGAGCGCGGTCGGGTGGCGCAGCACGCTCGCTCGGGGCAGCGGCGCGCGGGACTTCGTGGCGACACGACTCGTGCGGCTCTTCCGCCCGGCGGTGCCGCTGTTCGTGGTGCTGGCACTCGGCCTGGGGATCGCGACGGCCCTCGGCACCCCCGCGGAGCTGCTCGCCGAGGTCGCGTTCGGCATCGGCTCGCCGCTCTGGTTCCTCGCCGCGTACGGCATCACGCAGTGCTGCGTGCCGGTGATGGCACGCCTGCACGCACGGGCGCCGTTCCGCACGCTCGGTGTCCTGCTGGTCCTCGCGACGGCCGTCGACACGCTCCGCTTCGCGACCGGCACCGCCGAGGTCGGACTCCTCAACCTCGGCCCGGTGTGGCTCTTCGCGCAGCAGCTCGGGTTCCTCTGGGCGGACGGCTGGTTCGCCCGCCGCTCGAGGCTGCTGCTCGCGGCGGTCGCGCTGGCCGGGTACGCCCTCCTCGTCCCGCTGACGAGCGTCGGACTCTGGGCGCCGGACATGCTGCAGGACCTCAACCCGCCGATGCTGCCGTTGGCGGTGCTCGCGGTGTCGCAGGTCTGCCTCGTGCAGCTCGTGCACCGACCGCTCACCCGACTGATGCAGACCCGGCCGGCGCAGGCGACCGTGTTCGTGCTCGGTCGTGACGGCATGGCGATCTACCTCTGGCACCTGCCGCTGTACATCGCCCTCAACGGCGTCGCGCTGTTGCTCGCCGTCCCGTTCCCCGACCCGGGTTCCGTGCCGTGGTGGGCGACGCGGCCGATCGCACTCGTCGTCGTGCTGGCCGCGGCGATCGGTGTGGCCAGGGCGCTGCGCCGGTGGGAGCGCCCGCTCCCCCGACTGCAGCCGGGGACCGACCGGGCGGGGTGGCCCGTGGTGACCGTCGCAGCGCTGTGCACGATCGGTCCGGCGTTCGTCGTGATGCAGTGGCACCTGTCCTTCGGCGTCGCGGTCCTCGGCGCGGTCGCCGTGCCGGTCGGGGTGTGGTTGCTCGGCCGGACCCGGCCCGCCCGGACAGCCTCGACAGCCTCGACAGCCGTGGGGCCAGTGGGCACCTGAGCCGATCCTCACCGCCGCTGCGCATCGGCCCGGTTGCGGCGGGGTCGGACGGGCGGAGGATGACGGAGCCGGCTCGTCCGGCCCGACACCAGGAGGCACCCCACGCCCGAACCCGCGGAGTTCTGGAGCACCTGGCACGTCGATCCCCTGGCCGCGGTGCTGCTGGCGGTCGCCGCGGTGACCTACGGCTGGTGGCTCGTCGGCGCTCGACGCCGTGGGGCCCGGTGGTCCGCCTGGCGCACCGCGTCGTTCCTGGCCGCGCTGCTGCTCTTCGCCGTGCTGCAGTTCGGCATCGTCGGGCGGTACGACCAGGAGCTCCGGTGGGCGTTCACGCTCCGGCTCGCCCTGTTGTTCTTCGCGGTGCCGACCTTCGCCGCCCTGGCTGCTCCCGTGTCCCTGCTGCGCCTGGGCGGACCCGCGCACTGGTCCGCCGTCGCCGACCGCGTGGTGCACTCACGGCCGATCCGGGTGCTCGGCAACGCGATCGTCGCCCCCGTGGTCGGGCTGGTGCTCTTCGCGGTGCTGCTCACCCCGCTGTCGGCGGTCGTGCGTGAGTCGAGCGTGTGGGCCGCGCTCGTCACCGTGTCGGTGCCGGTGCTCGGCTTCACGGTGCTCGGGCCGCTGTCCGAGCCGGGGGTCCTCCGGAGTTCGACGTTCGTGACGGTCGAGTTCCTGCTCGCCTTCGTGGAGCTGCTGCTCGACGCGGTCCCCGGCATCGTGCTGCGGGTGTCGAACCACGTGCTCGACGGGTCGTTCGTGCACGCCGTGGGGCAGCCGTGGTTCCCTTCCCCGCTGCGCGACCAGCACCTGGCGGGTGACCTGCTCTGGTTCATCGCCGAGGTCGCCGACGTCCCGGTGCTCGTGATGCTGTTCGTGCGGTGGCAGCGGACGGACCGCCGCGAGGCACGTTCCGTGGACGCCCTGTCCGACGAGGAGATGGCCGAGCTGACCCGGGCGCACCTGCAGCGGCGGGGGTGAGCGGGGCCCGAGGGGGGTCTGCGGCGTGCCGGCGGTGCGGGTCGGCTGCGTGCGGCCCGCTGCGTGCTGAGCGTGGCGAGTGAGCGGCGTGGTCGTGCGACAGTTCCGCTGTCGTACGACGACGATCCTGTCGCGCCGGTCCCCGCCGGACGACGTTCTTCCGCTCATGACGGCAAGAACGACGAAACCGCTGTCGTACGACAGCGGTTTTGTCGTTCTCCAACGGCGCGCACCACCCGACCCCAGCCGCGCGCGCGACGACCCCAGCCGCCGTGCCGCAGCGTCAGCGCGCTGCGGCCTCGGGCTCCGCCGCGCCGGGCTGCGTCTCGACCGCGCCGGTCTGCTTCCATGCCGTCGTCTGCTTCGGCTTCGCCAGGAACAGCGCCGCGACGATGGCCGCCACGAGCACCACGGCCGGCAGCACGAGCGACTGCCCCATCGCCGTGGCGAACGGCTGCTGCAGGAACTCCGGCAGCGCCCCGACCTGCTGCTCCGCACCGCCCGAGCCCGTGCCCGCACCGGACGGGAAGTTCGCCGTGATGCGCGCCTCGATCAGCGCCGCGATGCCGGCCGAACCGAGCACCGCACCGATCTGCCGCGTGGTGTTGTAGACGCCCGACCCCGCACCTGCGAGCGCCGGCGGCAGGTTGCGCGTCGCCGAGACCGAGAGCGGACCCCACATGCAGGCGTTCGCGAGCCCGAGGAGCGCGCTCGGCAGCAGCGTCCAGCCCCAGCCCGCACCCGACCACAGCAGGGCGCCGAACCAGAACAGCCCGCCGGAGAAGCACGCGAGGCCGAACGAGCCGACCCACCGCGGGTTCCACTTGTTGAGGTTCTTGCCGACGAGCGGTGCGAGCGCGGCGGACAGGACGGCCTGCGGCACGAGCAGCAGCGCGGCCTGGGTCGGCGAGAAGCGCAGGACGTCCTGTGCCCAGAGCATGATCGGCAGCGCGAACGACGAGATCGCGACGCCGACGGCCGTGATGGCGATGTTGGCGAGCGTGAAGTTGCGGTCCTTGAACAGGCCGAGCGGCAGCAGCGGCTCGCCCTTCTGCACGCCCTGCCACACCACGAAGGCGGCGAGCACGACGATGCCGGTGATGATCAGCGACCAGACCGAGATCGGGCCCGTGATGGTGCCCCAATCGTAGGTCTCGCCCTCCTGGATGCCGAAGACGAGCAGGAACATGCCGGCGGCGCTGAGCACGATGCCCAGGTAGTCGAAGCGGTGCCCGTGCCGCTCGAAGCGGGGGACGAAGCGCTGCGCGAGCACGAACGCGACGACGCCGACGGGGACGTTCACGAAGAAGATCCACTCCCAGCCGAGGCCGTCGACGAGCAGCCCGCCGACGATCGGGCCGACGAGCGAGGCGACGCCGGCGACGGCGCCCCACAGGCCCATGGCCGCACCGCGGTTCTGCGGCGGGAAGATGCGCGTGATGACCGCCATCGTCTGCGGGGTCATCATCGCGGCGCCGAGGCCCTGCACGACGCGGGCGATGATGAGCACCTCGATCGACCCGGCGAGGCCGCACCACAGGCTCGCGAGGGTGAACACCACGAGACCCGCCTGGTACAGCACCTTCGGGCCGAACCGGTCGCCGAGGCGCCCGGTGATGAGCAGCGGCACCGCGTACGCGAGCAGGTAGGCGCTCGTCACCCAGATGACCGCGTTGATGTCGGCGTCGAGCGCCTGCGCGATCGTGGGCGTCGCGACCGACACGATGGTCGAGTCGACGAGGATCATGAAGAAGCCGACGACGAGTGCCCACAGCGCGGGCCACGGCTTCTTCCCGTGCTGCAGGTCGGCGGACGTGGTGGAGGTCATCGAGTGGTGTCCTGGTCCTTCTGTGGTGCTGGGTCGGGGACGGCGGGGCCGTCCCAGGGGATGTCGCCGCTCGCGATCCGGTCGGCGGTGGCGGTGAGCCACTCGATCTGCGCGGTGAGCATGCCACGCACGTACGACACGTCGAGCCAGTAGCGCTCGGCGAGCTGCTTGGCCTGGAGGCCCGTGGCGGCTTCGTCGTACCCGGCACGTTCCGCGCGGAGCGCGGCAGCGCGTGCGCGCATCGCGGTCACCGCGTCGGTCGCGGTCAGGTTGTCGACGTGGGACACCGCGAGCTGGAACTCGGGGTACTCGTCGGCGGGCTCCGCGATCATGCGCCGGAGTCCGGCGTCGAGCTCCGCGCGGCCGTGGTCGGTGATGGCGTAGGTGGTGCGCTCGGGCCGGTTGCCCTCGCGCGCGGTCCCGAGTGCCTCGGCGTACCCGAGGTCCACGAGGCGTCCGATCTGGTGGTACAGCGTGCTCGGCCGGACCTTGACGTTCTGGTCCTCGTGCCGGTGGAGCATCGTCTGGAACATCTCGTACGGGTGCATGGGCGCCTCGGCGAGCAGGCCGAGCGCGGCGAACGCGAGGGGCGTGAGCGACGCCATCCGTGCCTCCAGACCGTGTTCGCGAGCGATTATTCGGCTTGGAACATACGCCTTGGACGACTTCTCCACAAGCGGCCCGGCGCGGCGAGCGTGGCCCGTAGACTGATGCCGTCCCACCCAACCCACCCAAGCGCTGGAGTGAACACGTGCCAACCATCGTCGTCGAGGTCATGCCCAAGGCAGAGATCCTCGACCCCCAGGGCAAGGCGGTGGGCAACGCCCTCGCCCGTCTCGGCAAGGCCGACCTGACCGACGTCCGCATCGGCAAGCGCTTCGAGATCGCCGTCGACGGCCCGGTCGACGACGCGAAGCTGGCCGAGGTCCGTGACATCGCGGCCGATGTCTTCTCGAACGCCGTGATCGAGGACGTCGTCTCCGTCACCGTGCAGGACGCGTGACGCGGATGCGCATCGGCGTCATCACGTTCCCGGGCTCGCTCGACGACCGCGACGCCCAGCGCGCGGTCCGCCTCGCAGGAGCCGACCCCGTCGCGCTCTGGCACGGCGACCACGACCTGCAGGGGGTCGACGCGATCGTGCTCCCCGGTGGGTTCTCGTACGGCGACTACCTGCGTGCCGGCGCCATCGCGGCGAAGGCCCCGATCATGGCCGAGGTCATCGACGCCGCAGGCAAGGGCATGCCCGTGCTCGGCATCTGCAACGGGTTCCAGATGCTCGCCGAGGCCCGCCTCGTGCCGGGCGCCCACACCCGCAACGCGCACCAGCAGTTCATCCGCCGCGACCAGAAGCTCCGCGTCGAGGCCGCCGGCACCGCCTGGACCTCCGGGTTCAGCGCCGGGCAGGAGATCACGATCCCGCTGAAGAACGCCGACGGCCGGTTCGTCGCCGACGCCGACGAGATCAAGCGCATCGAGGACAACGGCCAGGTCGTGTTCCGCTACGTCGGGGTGAACCCGAACGGGTCGATCGACGACATCGCGGGCGTCTCGAACGAGCGCGGCAACGTCGTCGGGCTCATGCCGCACCCCGAGCACGCGACGGAGCCCGGGTTCGGCCCGGACACCCCCGCGGCGATGGCCTCCGGCACGGACGGCCTCACCTTCTTCACCTCCGTGATCGAGTCGACGCTCGTCAAGTGACGACGACTCCGACGAACACGACTCCAGTGACAGGGAACGACAACACCGTGACGACCCACGTTCGCCCGAAGCCCGACACCGTCCAGGACGCCGCCGCCACCCCCGACAAGGAGCAGCCGTACGAGGCACTCGGGCTCAAGGCCGACGAGTACGCGAAGATCCGCGAGATCCTCGGCCGCCGCCCCACCTCGGGCGAGCTCGCCATGTACTCGGTGATGTGGTCCGAGCACTGCTCGTACAAGTCGTCGAAGAACTACCTCCGTCAGTTCGGCAAGAAGGTCACGCCGGAGATGACGAAGAACCTGATGGTCGGCATGGGCGAGAACGCCGGTGTCGTCGACGTGGGCAACGGTTGGGCGGTGACCTTCAAGGTCGAGTCGCACAACCACCCGTCGTACGTCGAGCCCTACCAGGGCGCCGCGACCGGCGTCGGCGGCATCGTCCGCGACATCATCTCGATGGGCGCACGTCCGGTCGCCGTGATGGACCAGCTGCGCTTCGGTGCGATCGACCACGAGGACACGGCGCGCGTCGTGCACGGCGTCGTCGGCGGCATCTCGTTCTACGGCAACTGCCTCGGCCTGCCGAACATCGGCGGCGAGACCTACTTCGACCCGGTGTACCAGGGCAACCCGCTCGTCAACGCGCTCGCGGTCGGTGTCCTGCGGCACGAGGACCTGCACCTGGCGAACGCCTCCGGTGCCGGCAACAAGGTCGTGCTCTTCGGTGCCCGCACGGGTGGCGACGGCATCGGCGGCGCGTCGATCCTGGCGTCCGACACCTTCACCGAGGGCGGCCCGACCAAGCGCCCGGCGGTGCAGGTCGGCGACCCCTTCGCCGAGAAGGTCCTCATCGAGTGCTGCCTCGAGCTGTTCCGCGAGGAACTGGTCGAGGGCATCCAGGACCTCGGTGCCGCTGGCATCTCCTGCGCGACGAGCGAGCTCGCCTCGAACGGCGACGGTGGCATGCACATCTCGCTCGACGACGTCCTGCTGCGCGACCCCACGCTCACGGCCGAGGAGATCCTCATGTCCGAGAGCCAGGAGCGCATGATGGCGGTCGTCCGCCCGGACAAGCTCGACGCGTTCCTCGCGGTCGTCGGCAAGTGGGAGGTCGAGACGAGCGTCCTGGGCGAGGTCACCGGCACCGGCCGTCTCGTCATCGACTGGCAGGGCCAGGAGATCGTGAACGTCGACCCGCGCACGGTCGCCGTCGACGGTCCGGTGTACGACCGCCCGGTCGCCTACCCGTCGTGGATCGATGCGCTGCAGGCCGACACCGCCGCCTCGCTCGAGCGTCCGACCGACGGTCCGGCCCTCAAGGCGCAGTTCCTGCAGCTGCTCGGCTCGCCGAACCTCGCGTCGAAGAACTGGGTGACGAACCAGTACGACACCTACGTGCTCGGCAACACCGCGCTGTCCTTCCCCGACGACGGCGGCATGATCCGCGTCGACGAGGAGACGGGGCTCGGCGTCACCGTCGCGACCGACGCCAACGGCCGCTACTGCCAGCTCGACCCGAAGCAGGGCGCGCGCCTGGCGCTGGCCGAGGCGTACCGGAACGTCGCCGTCACCGGCGCCGTCCCCGCCGCGGTCACCGACTGCCTGAACTTCGGCTCGCCGGAGAACCCCGAGGTCATGTGGCAGTTCTCCGAGGCCGTCGAGGGCCTGGCTGACGGCTGCATGGAACTCGGGATCCCGGTCACCGGCGGCAACGTGTCGTTCTACAACCAGACCGGCACGACCCCGATCCACCCGACGCCCGTCGTCGGTGTGCTCGGCATCATCGACGACGTCGCCCTGCGCGTGCCCTCGGGCTGGCAGGACGACGGCCACAACGTGTACCTGCTCGGCACGACGAGCCTCGAGCTCGACGGCTCGGCGTGGGCCGGCACCGTCCACGGGCACCTCGGTGGCCGCCCGCCGGCAGTGGACCTCGACCGCGAGAAGGCCCTGGCGGACCTGCTGCACGCGGCATCGGGCGAGCAGCTGCTCACGAGCGCCCACGACCTGGCGGACGGCGGCCTCGGCCAGTCCCTCGCCGAGTCGGTCCTGCGCTTCGGGATCGGCGCACGCGTGGTGCTCGACGAGCTCGAGGAGCGCGACGGCGTCGACACGGCGACCGCGCTGTTCTCGGAGTCGACGGGTCGCGTCATCGTGACCGTGCGCCGCGAGGACGACGTGCGGTTCCGCGGGCTGTGCGAGGGTCGCGGGTTCCCGGTGCTGCGCATCGGTGTGACGGACGCCTCGTCCGGCACGCTCGAGGTGCAGGGCGCGTTCGAGGCGTCGATCGACGAGCTGCGGGGCACGCACGGCGCGACGCTGCCGGCGCGCTTCGGCGACGTGATCGTCGAGGACGTCACCGAGGGCTACGTCGGGCGCGGGCCGCTCGACGACCACGGTTCGTTCTCGCCGCGCACCGACAGCTGACGGCGACCCAGGAGCACCGCGACCGCATGCCGATCGTCACCCTGCCCTTCGTCGAGCTCGTCGACCGGTTCGGCCCCGTGCCGGACGGCGTCGAGCTCGACGTGTGGGACGTCGAAGGCCCGTACGACCGCCCCGAGGACGTCGCGCTCACGCTGCTGCCGTTCTACTTCGCGGGTCGTCACCGGTGGCAGTTCGTGCACGACCTGCCGAACCTGCGACTCCTGCAGCTGCCGAGCGCCGGGTACGAGCACGCGCTGCCGCACGCCCCGGCACACGCGCAGGTCGCGAACGGCCGCGGCATCCACGACGACGAGACGGCCGAGCTCGCGGTCGGTCTGGCGCTGACCTCGCTCCGCGAGATCCACACGTTCCAGGCCGACCGCGCCGCAGGGGTGTGGGACGTCCGCACCACCCGGTCGCTCGCCGATCGTCGGGTCACGGTGGTCGGCCACGGGGCGATCGGCGCTGCGATCGCCACGCGGTTCGAGGCGATGCGGTGCGACGTCACCGTCGTGGCCCGCACTGCGCGGGAGCAGGACGGGCGGCACGTGCACGCGTTCGGGGAGCTCCCGGAGCTCGCGGCCCGGACGGACGTCCTCGTGCTCATCACCCCGCTCACCGACGAGACCGAACACCTCGTCGACCGAGACCTGCTCGCTGCGCTGCCCGACGGAGCCCTCGTGGTGAACGTCGCCCGCGGGCGGGTCGTCGACACCGATGCCCTGGTCGCGGAGCTCCAGCGCGGACGGCTGTCGGCAGCGCTCGACGTGACCGACCCGGAGCCGCTCCCGGCCGGGCACCCGCTCTGGACGACGCCGAACACGGTGCTGACGCCGCACGTCGGTGGGAACACGGACCTCAGTGTGCCGCGGACCCTCGAGCTCGTGCGACGCCAGGTGTCCGCGCTGGCAGCGGGCCGGCCCTTCGCCAACGTCGTCCACGGCTGACGCCCGGCTCCCTCAGCGCAGCGGCAGCGCCATCCCGAGGCTCGGCGCGACGTCCTCGAACCCGAGCGAGCGGTAGAGCCGCTGACCGGGCGGGTCCCCGACGAGCGTGATGTACGCACCTTCCGGTGCGCGGGAGCGGATGTCCGCCACGAGCCACTCGACGACGACCCTCCCGAGCCCCCGGCGCTGGTGGCCCGGATCAGTGGCGATGTCGGCGATGTGGAAGTACCACCCGCCGTCGCCGATCGTGCGGCCCATGGCGACGGGGACCCCGTCGCTGTCGACGACGTGCACGGCCGACCAGCTCCCCGCGATCGCCCCGGCACCCTGCGCAGCGTCCTTCGGCGACAGACCGGAGTCCCGCCGCAGGCGCAGGTAGTCGTCCAGCGGCGGCGGCCCGACCACCAGGCGGTACCCGTCGGCGAGCACGCCCGACGCACCGGCCCCGGCTACGGGCACCCCAGCGCCAGCACCATCCCCGACCCCGGCCCCGGCCCCGGCCACGGGCACCCCAGCGCCAGCACCATCCCCGACCCCGGCCCCGGCCCCGGCCACGGGCACCCCAGCGCCAGCACCATCCCCGACCCCGGTCACGACCGGGCCGGCACCGGCACGATGCACGCGGGCGACCCGACGGCGATCTGCGCCACGGCCTCACCCGGCACCCCGTCCGACCCCACGGGCAGCACGGCGATCGCGTCGGACATCTGGTTGGCCACCAGCAGGTACCCGGGCACCTGCGCGAAGTGCCGCGGCCAGACGCCACCGCACGACGCCGACCCGACGACGGTCAGCCCGTCGTCCGCGGTGTCGAGCACCACGATCAGGTCCCGGCCTCGGACCGCGACGACGACCCGTCCGGCCTGGTCGACCTCGACGTGGCTGAGGAGCGACTCCCCCACCTCGCCGTCGAACGCCGGCGCCGAGGCGATCGGCCGCAGCGTCCCGGAGTCGTCGCGGCGCAGGCGGTACACACGTCCGTCGAGCTCACCCGCGACGACGAGGTCCGCGTCCGCGTCGGCCCCGGCCCCGAGCCACGCCATGTGTCGCGGCCCGACCCCGGGCCCGAGGTGGTGCACGCGCACGAGATCGGTCGCGGGGTCAGCCGTCACCCGGAACTCGTGGAGTGCGTCGCCGCCGAGGTCCGCGACGAGCACCGTGCCGTCGGGCGTCGCGATCGACTGGTGGGCGTGCGGCCCCTCCTGCCGGTCCTCGACGGGCCCCTCGACGTCGGGGAGCACGCCGGTGACGAGCGCCGACTCGGGGACGACGACCCGGTCCGCGCTGCCGTGGGTCCCGACGACGCCGTCGCTCGCGGTCACCGAGGCGGCGTGTGATTCTGCGGCCTCGAGCGACACCGCGGTCACGGTGCCGGAGACGTAGTTCGTGACGACGAGCGCGCCGGAGGGGTCGACCCGCACGTGGCAGGGTGCGTCACCACCGGCGTCGGCATCCCAGCGGTGCTCGAGCGCACCGCCGGCGTACCGGAAGGCAGAGACGCGACCGTCCGCGGTCTCGGACACGGCGTAGACCCGGTCGCCGGAGAGCGCGAGGAACGAGGGGTCGTCCATCACGGCGACGGTGGAGGCGGTGGTCCCGTGCACGACCGAGATGCCGGTCGCGTTCCCACCGCCCGTCGCCGTGTACGACCCGACGAGCAGGTGCAGGTCGGCGAGATCCTGCGGGAAGCCGTCGGCCGGGATCCCGGCAGCAGGCCCGCTCACCGCTCGCCGCCGGCGATGCGCTCGTGGTGGTGGATGACCTCGGCGACGATGAAGTTCAGGAACTTCTCCGCGAAGGCGGGGTCGAGGTGCGACTCGGCGGCCAGCTGTCGGAGCCGCGCGACCTGCACCTGCTCCCGGCCCGGGTCGGCGGCCGGCATGCCCGCCTCGGCCTTCAGGTAACCAACCCGCTGGGTGTACTTGAAGCGCTCGGCGAGCATGTGGATCACGGCGGCGTCGATGTTGTCGATGCTCTGCCGGATGCTCGCCAGCTCGGCGACCGCATCGTCGTGGACGGGTGTGGACTCGTCGGCACTCATGGCCGCAGCCTACCGGCGGGCCTCCGCCGAGCGGGCTGGTGTGACGAGCGGACACGAGCACTGCTCCGGGGCTGCGAGAATGGAGGCCATGTCGGTCCTGCTCGTGATCTCGGGCGTGTGTGCGGTCCTCGCGGGCCTCGTGCACGTGTACATCTTCTTCCTCGAGTCCGTCGCATGGACGAGTCCTCGCGTGCGCCGCGTGTTCGGCATCGCCTCGGAGTCCGAGGCGCAGGCCACCCGCTCCCTCGCGTTCAACCAGGGCTTCTACAACCTGTTCCTCGCGATCGGCGCGATCCTCGGCGTCGTGCTGGTCGTCACCGGCAGCGGTGCGACGGGGTGGACCCTCGTGGTGTTCTCGAGCGCGAGCATGCTCGGTGCCGCGGTCGTCCTGGCCGGCACGGGTCGCCGGTACCTGAACTCGGCGTTCGTGCAGGGCTCGCTGCCGCTCATCGCCCTGCTCTTCGCCTTCATCGGCTCCACCTTCACCGCCGCGTAGCCCCGCCGCCGCCTCCCGAAGCGCGGCGTTCGAGCCCATCACGCGCGCGATCGGAGACCGATCCGCGCAAGGGAAGCAGGAAGGACCTGCCTCCCACGCGCGGAACAGCCCCCGACGAGCGGAACCGCCGCCCACGCGCGGAACGGCACCAGGCACCGGACGGGAGGCGCGGTGCCGGCCCGCACCGTGCCTCCCGTCCGGCGACCGCGCACCATCCGTCACCGCCGGTCGCCACGCCCCCGCATGCAGCGAGAGACGCACGCAACGGGAGACGCCGGGTCGCGACTCGCGACCCGGCGTCTCCCGTACTCCCCCTGTGGCTGTCGGTCAGCCGACCTTCTTCGCGAACTCGTCCGGCAGCCGGTCCAGCGCCCACTCGATCGCGGCGGTGGTGCCGAGCGAGAACGCGTTCGACACGTCCGCGTCGTCGACGACGATGGAGTGCCCGGCCTCGACCGACGGCACCTTCTGGAACAGCGGGTCGGACTCGGCCTTCGACGCGTCGACGTAGATCGGCAGGACGACGGTCAGGTCGGCATCGAGCAGGTCGAGGTTCTCCTCGGACAGGCTCACCGAGAACGCGTCGCCGGCCTGCTGGTCGACGGCCTTCGGGATGGTGAAGCCGAGCTGCTGCATGAAGGTGGAGCGGCTGTCCTTCGAGGCGTACGCGCCGAAGCCGTCCGCCGTGTACGAACCGACGACGGCGGTCTTGCCGTCGAACTCGGGGTGCGCCTTCCGCGCCGCCGCGTACGCGTCGTCGAGGTCGGTCAGCAGCTTCTTGCCCTCGGACTCCTTGCCGAGTGCACGCGACACGAGGTCGACCTGCTGCTCGGTGGTGGTGAGGTAGTTCGCGCCGCCCTTCGGCACCGCGACGGTCGGCGCGATCGCCGAGAGCTTCGCGTAGCGGTCCTTGTCGCCCGAGCTCTTCGTGTCGAGGATGAGGTCCGGCTTGAGCTTGAGGATCTGCTCGTAGCTGGGCTCGAGCGTCTGGATGATCGTCGGCTTCTTCGTGTACGCGTCCTTGAGCCACGGCCCGACGCCGTCGCCACCGAAGGCGAGCCAGTCGCTGGCGCCGACGGGCTGCACGCCGAGCTCGAGCGCCGTCTCCGCGTCTCCCCAGCCGAGGGCGACGACGCGCTTCGGCTGCGAGGGGATCTCGGTCGTGCCGAGTGCGGTCTGGATCGAGACGGGGAACGCGCCGCCCGAGCCCGAGGCGCCGTCGGACGCGGCGGGCGACGAGGAGCCGGAGGTGCACCCGGCGAGGACGAGGGACGCGGCGACGACGGCGCCGGCGGCCGCGAGCACGCGGCGGACGCGGCGCGCTGAGGGGGAGGTTCGGATCACACAGGTAAGGCTACCCTAAGCACCCCAGTCGAGGGCGCTGAGCGGCTAGGCTCCGGACGTGGAGTTCACCGACCCCGACCGGACCCGGCTGGCCGTGCTGGGTTCCCCGATCGCGCACTCGCTCTCCCCCACGCTGCACGCGGCGGCCTACGACGTCCTCGGGCTGCCGTTCACGTACGGGAGGCACGAGGTCGCCTCCGGTGGGCTCGACGCGTTCGTCGCGGGGCTGGGTCCCGACTGGCGCGGGCTCAGCCTGACCATGCCGCTCAAGCGGGACGTCCTGCCGATGCTCGACCGCACCACCCCGCTCGTCGACGAGCTCGGGGTCGCGAACACGGTGGCGTTCCGGCAGGAGGGCGACCGCGTCGTCCTGGCCGGCGCGAACACCGACGTCGAGGGCATCGTCCGACCGGTGGAGGCACTCGGGCACCTGCCGGGCGAGGCCACGATCGTCGGCGGTGGGGCCACTGCGGCGAGCGCCCTCGCGGCTTCGGTGCGGCTCGGCGCGGTCGACGTGCGGCTCTTCCTCCGCGACACCGCGAAGGCCGGCTCCCTCGTGGACCTGGCGGTGCGCCTCGGGGTGACGCTCGAGGTGCTGCCGATCGACTCGCTGCCGGGGACGCGGCACGGGTTCCTCGTGTCGACGCTGCCCGGCGGCGCGGCCGATCCGCTCGAGCTGCTGCCCTCCGGGCCGGACGCGGTGCTGTTCGACGTCGCCTACGAGCCCTGGCCGACCGCCGCGGCCGGACGCTGGGCCGCTGCCGGGGGCCGGGTGCTCAACGGGCTCGACATGCTGACGGAGCAGGCGATCGGGCAGATCCGGTTCTTCGTGTCCGGCGACGACACCGAGCTGCTGCCGGACGAGGCCGCGGTCCGACGGGCGATGCGGCTCGCGGTCGGGCTGCCGGCGACCATCACCGCCTGACCGTCAGCGCTCAGGCACCACCGCTCAGGCGACCACCCCGTCGACGGTGAACCGCGGTTCAGGCGATGACCCCGTCCAGGTAGAACCACCGCCCCTGCTCCCGCAGGAACTCGCTCGTCTCCTCGAGCGTCCCGCGGTCGTCGTCCGTGCGCCACCACGCGCGGAAGGTGACCTGCCCTGCAGAGTCGAACGGGCCTCCCGACCGGGTCGACACGATGTCCAGGCGCGTCCAGCGCTGCGACGGGTCGAGCGTCAGCTCCTCCGGCCGGGTGCGCGGGTGCCAGGTGAGCAACAGGTACTCCGGCAGCCCGAGCGCGAACGCGGTGAACCGGGAGCGCATGAGCCGCTCGGCGGTCGGGGCGGCGGCACCGGCGTGCAGGGGCCCGCAGCACTCGCCGTAGGGGTTGCCGCTCAGGCAGGGGCAGCGCTGTTCGTCGTCCACCCGGGCACGCTAGCAGCGGCCGGTCCTCGCAGCCTCGCGGCGTAGGAGGGATCCGTGTACCGGCTCGGATGGCAGGTGTTGCGCGGGCGCCTCTGGGAGGTCGTCGACCCGGCGCGGGCCCGTCGTGCCCTGTGGGCCGCGGGAGCCGTCGCCGCGGTCGCCCTCGTCGTGTTCGTCGCGACGGAGTGGGCGTGGGCCTGGGTGGGCCCCGGCGTCCTCCGCCCGGTCGCCGCGATCACCTTCGCGACGCTCGGGGTCCTCGCGGTGGCGTACTCCTGCTTCCCGACGGCTCGCGAGGTCGGTCCCGAGCTCCGGATCAACGGGCGGCAGGTGCGACCCGACTGGCAGCTGTCCGTCCGGTGGTCGGTGCAGCCCTACATCGGCCGGCGAGCGCGGCCGATCGCGCCCGAGGACCGCGAGGCCGTCCTGATCGACGTGCCGCTGTTGCAGCGTGGACTGGTGCGACGGCTCTCGCGGCTCGGGCCGCTCCTGGTGGGGGCGGCCTCCGGCGGGATCACGGCGCTCGTCTCCGGACAGGTCGAGGTCTTCGTGATCCTGTGGCCCTTCGTGTACCTCTTCACGCTCCCGGACATGGTGGCGCGGCTCGGACTCGCCGAACGTGCCCGCCTCGCGGCGCTCGAGACGGCACCACCCATGCCGGGGCACCGTCCGCTCCGGCGCCGGCACCCCCACGGGTCGAAGGTCCGCCTGCCCGGCGAGTGACGGCTGCGGGCGCGCACCACTGTCGGCTGCGGCGGGCACACTGGGCGCATGTGTGGAAGGTTCGTCGTCTCCGACACCACGGCCGATCTGCTGCCCGAGCTCGTGGGTGAGCTCGCGGCGCGCACCGAGCACGTCGACGAGGACACCGGCGAGGTGCACGCCGGCCTCGCCCCGAGCTGGAACGTTGCGCCGACCGACCCCGTGTACGCCGTCCGGCAGCGCCACGGGCAGCGCGAGCTCCCGCAGATCAGCTGGGGCTTCGTGCCGAGCTGGGCGAAGGACTTCCGGAAGCAGCGGCCGAAGCCGATCAACGCCCGCATCGAAACGGTCGCGACGAGCGGCATGTTCAAGCGTGCGTTCGCCACGAACCGGTGCATCGTGCCCGCGCTCGGGTACTACGAGTGGGTCGTGCGCGAGGACGGCAAGGAGCCCCACTTCGTGCACGAGCCCGACGGCGCTCTGGCGATGGCGGGCATCGTGAGCGCCTGGCCGGACCCGACGAAGCCCGAGGACGACCCGGACAAGTGGCGGCTGTCGCTCGCGATCATCACCCGCGACGCGCACGTCGCGCCCGGCGAGGTCCACGACCGGATGCCGGCGTTCCTCACCCCGGACGGCTACGACGACTGGCTCGACGGCGACCTCGGCTCCGACGACCTGCTCGCGCTGCTCGACCACGAGTCGCTCGCGGTCGCGGCCGGGCTCGAGCAGTACGAGGTCTCCCGCGCGGTGAACAGCGTGCGGAACGACGGCCCGCAGCTCATCGCACCCATAGGGTGAGCGCTGCGCGCCACGGGCCCGTCCGCTGACCCCCGAGGGCACGGCGACCCGACGTCGGGTCGCGACCACGGACGACGGACGGGAGGCCCGGATCACGTGCGCCTGTCGGCTGACGTGATCCGGGCCTCCCGTCCGGTGGTGGGGTGCGGTCGTCAGGACCCGCTGCGGCGGCGCGTCCCCGTCACGACGGCGGTCCCGTCACCTCGGCGGCGGACCACCAGGAACGCCCCGGCCAGGACCATCGCGGCCGCGGCCAGGCCGAGTCCGACGAGTCCCGTGGTGCCGGTGAAGGCGAGCTTCGCGATGTGCGCGACCGCTGCGATCCCGGTGGGGTAGGACACCTCGATGGTCGCGCGGACCAGCTGCGCGGCACTGTCGAGCACGGTGTAGTCGATCGAGGTGCGGGCTGCCCAGCCGTGCTCGGGGGTGAAGACGACCTGCCCGCGGTCGACCTGCCAGGTGCCCATGCCCTGCACGACGACCCGATCGGTCGGTGCGCCGGTGGCCGGGTCGACCAGGTGCAGCGTGGTCGCCACGAAGTGCGCTCCGCCGCTGGCGTGGTCGTTGTCGATCGGGCGGATGGTGACCGGGTGGCCCACGGCGCCGACAGCCGAGTCGTCCGTGGCGGTGGCGGCCGCGACGACCGTCATGACCGCGGTGGCCGTCGTCGTCTGCCCGGAGGCGTCGGTCACCGTGTAGGTGAACCGGTCCGTGCCGGTGAAGCCGTCCGCGGCCTCGTACAGGTACGAGCCGTCGCGCTGGACCGAGACGGTGCCGTGCGCGGGCTTCCGGTCGAGGGCGGCGGTCAGACCGGTCCCCCGGTCGTTGCCGAGCAGGCCGTGCCGGGCGTCACGGGCGACCGGGGTGCCCGCGACGGTCCGCGCACTGTCGTCGACGGCGTCGATCCCGACGGTGATCCACACGGTGGCGTCCGCGGCCTGGCCCTCCAGGTCGTGGTCGCGGTACGTGACCGAGTCCACACCCGAGAAGCCCTGGTCCGGCGTGTAGACGAAGGTCCCTGCGCCGGCGATGCGGACCGTTCCGTGCCGCGCCGTCCCCGCGGACACGACCCGCAGCGCCGAGCCGTGGTCGTTGCCGAGCACGCCCGGGTCGACCGCCGTCACCGGGGTGCCGGCGGCGGTGCTGGTGCGGTCGTCGGTCGCGACCGGGGTGACGGTGATCGTCACGAGGCCGGTCGATGTCGAGCCCTCGGCGTCCACCGCGGTGTACGTGAAGGTGTCGGTGCCCGAGAAGCCCGCAGCCGGCGTGTACACGTACGAGCCGTCCTTGCGGAGCTCGACCGTGCCGTGCTCCGGCTGCCGGTCGATCTTCGCCCAGAGACCCGCGCCGGAGTCGTCGGTCAGGACGCCCGAGGCCGCGGACACCCGCAGCGTGCCGTTCGTGGTGGTGGTGCCGTGGTCGGCCGTCGCGACGTTGCCGACCAGGACCGTGACCGTGGCGGTCGCGGTCTGCCCGGAGGCGTCGGTCACCGTGTAGGTGAACGTGTCCGTGCCGGACCAGCCCGTCGTCGGCGTGTAGACGAGCGAGCCGTCCGCCGCGGTGGTCACCGTGCCGTGACGCGGAGCCGTGTGGTCCGTGACCGTCAGCCCGGTGCCGTGGTCGTTCCCGGTCAGCACGGTCCCGCCGAGCGCGAGCGGGGTGCCGGAGGTGGTCTGCAGCACGTCGTCGGTCGCGGTGGGTGCGACGGTGACGCGCACCGTGGCGGTCGCGGTCGAGCCGGCGGCATCGGTCACCGTGTAGGTGACGGCGTCGGTGCCCGAGAACCCGTCGGCGGGCGTGTAGGTCACGCCGGTGTCGCGGGCGGCCGTGCCGTCGGTGCCGGTCGTGTCGGAGATCCGGACGGTGCCGTTCGCAGCCGTGCCGATGCCGGTCACCCGGAGCGCGGTGCCCTTGTCGTTCTCGGTCACGGCGACGTCGATCGGGGTCCCCGTCGTGGTCGTCGCGGTGTCGTCGACGGCCTTCGGTGCGACGGTGATCGTGACGGTGCCGGTCGTGGTGTTCCCGGAGCCGTCGGTGATCGTCACGTCGAAGGTGTCCTTGCCGGAGTACCCCGGCTCGGGCGTGTACGTGTAGGAGCCGTCCTCGCCGACCTCGACCGTGCCGTGGCCCGGGTCCGTGTTGTCGGTGACGGTCAGGCCGGTGCCGGTCGCGCCCTCGAGCACGCCCTCGTCCGCGGGCACCACGAGGGTGCCGTCGGCGGTGGCGTCGGCGTCGGTCGCGGCGACCACGGGCGTGATGGTCACCGTGACGGTGCCCGCGGCCTGCTCGTCGTTCGCGCCGGTGACCCCGTACGGGAAGGTCGCCGTGCCCGAGGTACCCGGAGCCGGGGTGTACGTGACGGTGCCGTCGGCGTTCAGCACGACGGTGCCGGCGCTGGGCTGCCCGACCGACGTGACGGTGAGGCCGGAACCGTGGTCGTTGCCGGCCAGGTCACCCGAGGTCACCGTGACGGGCTGGTCGGCCGCGGTGCGGATCCGGTCGTCCTCGGTGCGGGGCGTGACGGTGATCGTCACGAGCCCGGTGCTCTTCTCGTCGGTGTCGGACGCGTCCTTCGCCGTGTAGGTGAAGCGGTCCGAACCCGACCAGTCCGCGGTCGGCGTGTAGGTGTACGAGCCGTCGGCGGCGAGGTCGACCGTGCCGTGCAGCGGCTGCTCGTCGATCGTCGCGGTCAGGCCGGTGCCGTGGTCGTTCGCCAGGACGCCCTCCGCCACGGGGACGGTCAGCGTGGTGGACGCCGGGACGGTCGCGGAGTCCGCGGTGGCCTGCGGTCCGACCACGACGACGACCCAGGTGGAGTCGGTGCGGCCCGAGGCGTCACGGACGTCGTACCAGAACGAGCCGGTACCCGAGAAGCCGTCGGCCGGGGTGAACACGGCGTTGCCGTCCGCGCCGAGCACGACCGTGCCGTTCGCGGCCTTGCCCACGCCGGTGACGGTGAGCCCGGTACCGGAGTCGTTGCTCGTCATGGCCGTCACCGCGACGGTGACCGGGGTGCCGGCCGTCGTCGAGGTGGTGTCCGGGCGGGCGGTCGGCGAGACCGCGATCGTCACGGTCGCCGGCTGCGACGTCCGGCCGGAGCCGTCGGTCACCGTGTAGGAGACGGTGTCGGTGCCGGACCAGTCACGGGCCGGGGTGTACTCGACGGCGCCGTCCCCGTTCACGACCGCGGTGCCGTGGGCCGGAGCCGTGGCGATCCTCGGCGTGAGGTCGGTACCGGTGTCGTTCCTCGTCACGTCGATCGCGACGGGGTCGTTCGCCGTCGTCGCGGCACGGTCGTCGGCCGCGACGGGCACGACCACCACGGTGACGGTGCCGCTGACGACCGTGCCGGCGCTGTCGGTGGCCTGGTAGGTGAACGTGTCGGTGCCCGAGAACCCGGTCGCGGGCACGTAGGTGTAGGTGCCGTCGGGTGCCAGCGTCAGCGAACCGTGCGTCGGCTCGGTGTTCGAGCGGATCGTCAGGCCGGTTCCGCGGTCGTTGCCGAGGACGCCGTCCGCACGGGTCGTCGCCGTGGCGGTGCCGCCTGCGGGCAGCGTGATCGTGTCGTCGACCGCTGCGGGGCGCACGAGGACGGTCACGGTGACGGTGTCGGACTTCCCGTTGCCGTCGGTGACCGTGTAGTCGAAGGTGTCGTCGCCGGAGTACCCGTCGGCCGGGGTGTACGTGTACGAGCCGTCCTTCCCGACGGTGACCGTGCCGTGTGCGGGCTGGGTCGACCCGGTGACGGTCAGGCCGGCGCCCTGGTCGTTGCCGAGCAGGCCCGGGGCACCGACGGTGGTCGGTCCGCCGGCGGTCACGGTGATCGCGTCGGCGCCGGCCGCGGGCAGCACCGTCACGGTGACGGTCGCCGTCGTGGTGGTGCCGTTGCCGTCGGTCGCGGTGTAGGTGAAGGAGTCGGTGCCCGAGAAGCCGGGGGCCGGGGTGTACCGGTAGGCCCCGTCCTCCCCGAGCTCGAGGGTGCCGTGCGTCGGGTCGGTGTGGCTCGTGATGGTCAGGTCGCTGCCGCCGTCGTTGGCCAGGAGGCCCGTGGTCGCGTCCGCCGTCGCGGTCCCGCCGGCGCGCACCGAGAAGGCGTCGTCGGCGCCGCTGGGCGAGACGGTGACCGTGACCGTGCTCGTCGACGTGCGGCCGGAACCGTCCGCCGCGGTGTACGTGAACTGGTCGGTGCCGGAGAAGCCCTTCGCCGGGGTGTAGGCGAAGCTCCCGTCCGCCGAGGTCGTCACGGTGCCGTGTGCCGGGGCGCCCGCGGACTGCAGGGTCAGGCCCGTCCCGGAGTCGTTGCCGAGCACACCGGCAGCGGGGACGTCCAGCTTCGTCCCGACCGGGGTGCTGTAGGCGTCGGGCTTCGTCGCGACGTGCGCGAGCTTGAGCGTGTTGGTGAACGTGACGACGACGTCGGTGCCGTCGGCGGTGGTCGCCTGCGGGAACCGGAACGCCGCCGTGCCGCCGGTACCGCTCGCGACGGTGCGTTTCGTCGACAGGTCGACGGCCTGCCACGTCGTGTCGTAGTTCGCGGGGTCGGTCGTGCCGGCGGGCTGCTGCGTGACCGTGTAGTCCTTGTCCGGCGTGGTCAGCAGGGCGCCGGCGGTCTTCGACTGGACACCGGTCGCGGTGCCGCTCGTCGTGCCCGAGGCACCGGGCGTGGTGGCCTGGATGCCCTGACCGGCGATGGACAGCGCGAACTGGTCGGTGTCCTTCCAGCGGTCGTCGACGGAGGCCTGTCCGGTCAGGGTGTCGGCGTAGTTGCAGGTGGCGAGGTCGGTCGCGCCGAAGTCGCCGGTGATCGCGAAGCGACGCTGCTCGGCACCCGACGTCGGGTCGAGCTGGAACACCGTCGTCGTCTTGACACCGTTGGTCGCGGTCGCGGACGAGGAGACGTAGAGGTACCCGTCGGACGAGAAGGCGATACCGGGGCTGTTCGTGCCGTTCGGCAGCGTCCCGATCTCGGTCGTCGACAGGTTGCGGCCGCCCGACGGCATCGCCGTCGTCGGCAGCTCGGTGGTGTCGACGCGGTAGACCTTGTGCGCGGCCACGACGAACATGAGCCCGCGCGAGCTGAACGCGAAGTCACCGTTGACGCCGGTGCCGCCGGTCGAGTTCGTCGTCGTCATGCCGGTCAGGGTGCCGACCTGGCCGAGCAGCTTGCCGGCTGTCGGGTCGTACGCCCAGATCCGGGTCGCGTCGCCGTAGTAGTAGATGCCGGTGACCGGGTTGACCGCGCCGCGGATCACGGTGTGCACCCCGTCGGTCGGGATGGTCGCGAGGACCTGCCCGGTCTTCGGGTCGTACTGCTTGATGGTCGCGGTGCCGCCGTTGGCGGCGCCGAACATCGAGACTCCCTCGCGCGAGATGCCCAGGCCGTTGTTGCCCTCGGCCCCGAGCTCGGTGACGGGGACGTTCTTCCCGGCATCGGTCGTGGGCGTGATGTCGACCGCGATGACCTTGCCCGTGCCGTCCACGGCGTACAGCGTGTTCTGGTTGCAGACGAGCCGACCGTTGTCGAGCGCCGAGACCGCAGCGGACGCTGGCTCGGCCGCGACGACCGCGGTGGTGGCGGACACACCGGCGCCGACGAGCAGCGCGGCACCGAGCATGGCGACGAGACGTCGGCCGGGGCGTCGGGAGGGCAGGGGGCGACGACCTGCAGGGTCGTCACCGGGCACACGGGTGCCCTGGTGCACAGGCAGCATGAGTCACTTTCGGGTCGAGACGATGCCGACGCCGAGCTGTCGTGACGGTCCGTGCAGAGGGACGGTCGCTGGCGTCGTCCCGATCCTGGCAGGACACTGAGTGCACCAGGGGTCAACGCCGGTCCCCAGTGTGGGGGACCCTCCTCGAACTGGGGGTGCATGCTGGCCGCCCCGCGACGACGGTCGCGATGGGCGCACGACGACGGGAGGCCCGGGTCACGTCCGCCGAGTGGCGGAGGTGACCCGGGCCTCCCGGTCGGATCGTTGCTCAGTCGAGCGTGCGGCGCACGTCCGGCAGCAGCTGGTGGAGCCGCTCGGCGAGGCGGTCCTGCGCCTCGTGCAGCGAGCGGAAGTCGCCGACGTACTGACCGAAGGTGTCGGACACGAAGAAGTGTCCGCCCTGCTGGTCGATCACGCCGCCGTAGTAGCCGCCGTAGTTCGCCGCCCACAGCCCCGCGTCGGCCTCGGACCAGACGACGTGCGCCCGGGCCGGTGCATCGGGGGACACGACGCCGGCAGCGATGCCGGTGATGACCTCGATGGTCGCCGTGTCCACGGTCACCTCGGCCTGCTGGCTGTTGGCGACGCTGGTGCTCATGGTGGTGCTCCTCGTGCTGCTGTGGTGCTGGACGGTGCTGATGGTTCGGGCCGTGCTGGTGGTACGGGTCTGGCTGGTGGTGCTGGCCGCGAGGGCCGGATGGTCGTCGGGCACTACGCGACCGGACGGATCACGGCCGGCAGCATCACGTGGAGCTGGTCCGAGAGCTTCGTCTGAGCTTCTTCGAGCGTGGCGAAGTCGCCGACGACGAGTCCGAAGGTGTCCGAGGCCACGTAGCGGCCGTCGCGCTTGTCGACGCTGCCGCCGAAGTAGCCGCCGTAGTTGGCGATCCACTCGCCGTCGTCCTCCTGCGTCCACGTGGTCTTGGCACGTGCTGCGCGGCCGGAGTGCTCCGCCTCGGCCTCGAGGATCGCGATGACGTCGACCGTGTCGGTGTCGAGGGTGACCTCGCGGGTGTCGGTGGTGACGGTGGTGCTCATGTCGCTCTCCTTCGCGATCCGGGGTACATCAGGTGATGGTGCAACCGTACGAGAACGTCCCCCGGCGACGCCAGCGATGCCCGTCCATTCACGGGTTTCGTGCATACGGATCGGGGTACAGCCCCGGATTTCCGGGGTCGGGGGACGCGGGAACGGGGTACAGGTGCGCGATCGGGGTACTCGTTCCGTGGATGAACCGGTTCCTGGGGGTTCGCGAGGTCCCCTCGCGTCCATCCCGGACGGGAGGCGCGGCCCGCTAGCGTCGTTCCCGATGAGCACCAGGACGAGGACCACGATCGTGCGGAGCGGGATGGTGGCTGCGGTCGTGCTCGTGGGCGCGGTCCTGCTGGTGCCCGGCCTCGCGGACCGGCTCCGGTCCGCGTTGCTCCACCTCGTGGTCGCGCTGCGCGCGCTCGGGCACGGCACCCTGACGCTCGGTGACGGCTTCGTGGCCGCGATCGCGGTGACCCTGGTGACCGCCCTGCTGCCGGTGCTGCTGGCGGGGGCGAGCCGGGCCTCCCGGCCGGCCGGGGTGGCGGGACGCGCCCTGGTGAGCGCCGTCGTCGTGCTGGCGGCCGCCGTCGCCGTGGCGGCACAGTCCTCCACCCCGGGCGAGCGGTTCCGGTCCGTCGTGCTCGCGGGCCTCGTCGGGGTCGCGATCGGGGCGCTGCTCGACGCAGCCTGGCACGCACGGCACCGCGCCGCGCACGCGTCGGGACGCACGAGGCGGGTGGCGTGGACGCTCGCGGCCGCCTACGCGCTCCTGGTGGTGCTCGTGGCGACGGCGGGCTCCCCCGTCGACCGCGGGATCCACCCGTGGCTGACGCGCGCGATCGCGGCGGGGCACCGGCTCGGCGCTCCGCAGTGGCTCGACTACGGATCGGTCGAGTTCACCGCGAACGTGCTCTTCTTCGTGCCGTTCGGGTTCTTCGTGCTGCTGCTCTTCGGGGCACGCGCGTGGTGGGTCGGCATGCTCGGCGGGTTCCTGGCGAGCTGCGCGATCGAGACGGTGCAGGCACTGTTCCTGCCAGCGCGGTTCGCGTCGGTGGACGACGTGCTGTCGAACACCTCCGGAGCGGTGCTCGGGGTCCTGCTGGGGATCGTGGTGCTGGGGCGGGCCCGCGTGAGCGCGGCTCGCGGACAGTCGCGGGCCGCAGTGTGACGATCTGACGACGGACGAGCCACTCGGCCCGAACGCGGCCTACGGTCAGCGCATGGACCCGAACCCCGATCGGAAGCACCATCGCCCCTACCGCCGGCCGTCGACCTTCCCCTGGTGGCTGTGGATCGTCGCGCCGCTCGCCGTGATCGCCGTCGTGGCGATCGCCCTCGTCGTCACCTGATCCGTCCGACCTGACCCGTCCTCGTCCCTCCACCGACGACAGCACGAAGCCCCCGGCACCGAGGTGCCGGGGGCTTCGTTCAGTTCAGCTGCGCTCAGGCGGCGTCGTTCTGACGACGGACCGACTTGCGAGCGACCAGGAGGCCACCACCGAGGACGATGGCGCCGCCGGCAGCCCAGAGGCCCAGCGTCGAGATGGTGCCACCGGTGAAGGCGAGCTGGCCGGGGGTGCCGGAGTTGCCGTTCGAGCCGACCGTGACGGCGGTGTCGCCGGGGGCGACGGTGAACGAGGCGAGGCCGACGACGCCCGAGGTGGCGCCCGTGGCGGTCAGGTTGTAGGTACCCGAAGCACCGGCCGGGAAGGTGACCTTGACGACGAGCGCGCCGGTCGGCGAAGCCGTGTAGGCCTTCGAGACCGTCGTGGTCGGCAGCGCACCGAGGGTCACGGCGCCGGCGCCGGTCACCTGGACGTTGACGGTCTCGCCGTTCTGGAACGCACCGTCGGTGAAGCTGACGTAGGCGGTGCCGCCCGCGACGTAGTTGCCCGAGACGGAGACGCTCGAGTCCGGCGCGTAGCCGGCAGCGTTCGCCGCGGTCGGGATGGCGATGAACGCTGCGCCCGCGAGGACGGCAGCTGCGATGAGCTTCTTCATGAAGTGTTTCCCCTAAGAATCTGATCCTGCAGACCCTGACACCCAGAGCCCGTGGCACTCCCCCCAAACGCAAGCCGTGAAGGAGCAAGCGGTCGCTATGGCGAAGTTCCCTCAATCTAGCGGGAATCCTCAGGTTGTTGCCACCGGATCCGAAACTTTTTCGAGATCGAACCGGGACCGGTGCGCATCAGGGACACCTCTGCATCGCTCGACGCCCCATCGGGAGGCATCCTTCAGCGGCGAAAACCCCCGTTGAGAGCCCGTTGCAGGCATTACCGACCACAGCGCCAGGCCACTCGCAGTCCCACCTGGGACGGCCTGAGCCGCGCGCTCAGGAAAGTTCCGGACCCCCCACTCTGGGGACAGCTCTGGCCGCGCTGCGCGGCTCGACACGCCGTCACCTCCGCTCCGCTGAAGGGGCGCGTACGTATGGTTCGCGCTCAGCCGGCGGGGACCGGGTCCTTGCACTCGAACCGCAGGGGCTCAACCTTGCCCTGCTTGACGCCGGGCGTCGAGATCGCCTCGACGCCGGCGTTCGCGAACTTGGCGTCGCCGAGGTACGCGACGCGGAAGGTCGTGCTCTCCCCCGGTGCGAGCAGCGTCTGCAGCTGCGTGACCGGGTGCCCGCCGTCGGTCGCGGTCTGCACGCCGACCTGCTTGCCGTCCTGCGTCGAGCCGAGGTAGATGGCGTTCTCCGGGGCGTAGACCGCAACGAGCGTCTTGATCTTGCCCGGTTCGGTGCCGAAGTCGCCTCCGCCGGTCACGTAGCGCGGGAGACTGGTCGCGGCATCCGCGGGAGCGGTGTTCTTCAGGGTCACCTCGACCACGGACGTCGGACGACCGTCCTGCCGGCAGACGGACGATCCGACCGACACGGTCTTGTCGAGGTAGTAGTCCATCTTGGCGGCCGTGCCGTCGTTCAGGTAGACACCGAACTGCCGGGTCTCTCGTGTCGCTGTGGGGAGCTCGCCGGCCAGCGCTGTGCCGTCGAGCCGCTGCTGCTCGTCCTTCGACGCGCTCCACAGACGGAGGCGCCCTTCGTCGGTCCCCTGGGTCAGCGCTCCGATGAACCGCTTCGCGTCGAAGCCCCCGCTCGACACCTTGTCGAAGACCGCGCTTGCGGCGGAGGCGAAGAAGACGTCCTGGACCGCGGGATTCGGGTACTTGGCGTAGACGTCGCTCAGCAGCAGTTGGACAGCGTTCTCCGATGTGAGGGTCTCACCGGTCGCCAGTTGCACCGGCCCGGTCGCGCGCAGCATGTAGCTCAGCGTCACCGGGTCCATCGCGAGGACCCCGTCGACCTCCTGCCCGAACTTCTGCTTCCACATCTCGCGCGCGAGCTGCGCCGACACATCGAAGCGCGGCGTGAGGTTGACGTCCTGCATGTACCTGCCGGTGATGTCGCCGTACAGACTGGTCGTGTCCGCCTCGAGTGGGAGGACCGGCTGCTCATAGGGGCCGAAGGACGCACCCGCCGCCTGGTTCTCGAGCTTGATCGACCCGTCCTGCACCTTGAGCAGCGCGACGGCCCCCGGGATGCCGCCCCCGGCACGGAGCTCGGCGTTGTTCTGGAACAGGAGCACGTAGTTGCGTTCACCATCGCGGGCGAGCATGGCCGGCGCGAGCTGCACGACACGGTTGGCCGTGTCGACCTGCGTCGACGCGGACTGCACGGCGTTCCGCAGCTGGTTGACCGCAGACGTCACCGGCGAGAGCGTGCCGCTCGTGTCGATCGCCTGCGCATCGCGGTCAGCCTTGGCCAGCGTCTCGGCCGCCTGCGCGACCGCCGGCTGCGCCTTCACGAGCGGGTCCAGATCGACCTTGCCGTCCTTCGGCGCGAACGAGTCGACGCCGAGTCCACCGACGACGCCGGCGACGGGACTCACCGCACCGTCGGCCACATCGTCGACGACCACGGCGACCTCGCGCACAGCACGCAGGTTCGTCCCGAAGAACGGGACGTACTGGGCCGCGCCCCACACCGGGTCACCGGTGAGCGACCGCGCCGCGGACGCCTCGCCCTCCAGGTGCTTCGCGGTCTGCTGCGCGGCGCTCGTGTCGGCGTCCGTCAACTGCGACCGCAGCGTGCTGACGTCGGACACCGCGCGTTCGAGATGCCCCTTGGCGAGCACACCCCGCACCCCCACCCAGGCGACGGCGAGGATCAGCAGGAGGACGACGGCCAGGACGGTCCACAGCACGACGCGGGCCCTGGACCCCCGGCTCACTGCAGCGCGTCGCGACTCGGGCTGGTCGGACATGGTCACATGATAGATCCTTATGTGCGCCAGCCCTTGACAGCTAACAGCGCGTCCTGCGGGTCATCACTCGTTCCGCGAAAGACGGATGAAGCGGATCGCAAGAGTCGCGAGTCGGCTGACGGAGACTGCTAGTACGGTCACCGCGACGCCGAAAGCGCCTGCTAACGCCCCACCGACGCAGAAACCCAGGACGCTCGCAACGCCGGTTGCGAGCGACGTAATCGCGACAAATCTCACATCCGCGATGCCTTGGAGCATCGACGTCAGCGCCTGAGCAAGTCCCCACACCGGTAGCCCCGCCAGAGCAAGACCGAAGATCCACGTGCTCTCCCTGAGATGTTCCCCCAGCACGAGTGGTACCAGCTCCGGCAGGAGAGGCATGGATAGCAGGACCGCCAGCTCAAGAGCAATCATTACTGCGGCGACCTGACGAACCGCCTTGCGCACTTGGCGCAGACTCGAGCGAGCCGCGAATGGGAGCAGCACGGTGCCGATTGTGACCGGCAGCAGACGAAGCGGGTTGACAAGCCGAGTGGCCGAGGAGTAGTAGGCAGCCTGAGCAGTACCGCCGAACAAACCGACGAAAAATGAATCAAGCGACGCCGCCTGATTAGACAAGTCCGCGACATAAAAGTGACGACTGTTGAGCAAGGCGCGTTTCAACGATGCTAAGCGCCTGTCCAATCGACCCATCTGCCGCGCAAGACTCCCGTGTACCAGCGCGCTTCCGATCGAGTTGCCCACGAGAAGGGCAAGCACATAGACCCAAAGCGCTTCGCGCTCGAACAACCACAAACCGACCAGCACCAGAAGCAGCGTGAGAGTTCTGCGGACCATAGTGACCACGGTAGGGAGAACATTCTCCTGACGCGCAAAAGCCTGCTCGAGCGAGACCTCGAGGTTCTTCTCGATGGCAAGCGCGACCCACAGGAGGCACATGGGTATCAACAGATCGACGGTCAGCCGGCTGAGAAGCAGGCCAATGAGCCCGACGACAACCAGCGCGACAGTGCTGAGCTGGTTCAAGGCCAGACCTGCGCTGACCGCCGGCCGGTCACCCCGCGCCTGAGACGTCGCGATGAACCGACCCACACCCAAAGAGAAAAGCGAAGCCGCGAAGACAGAGATGCTCGTGACGATGCCGACTACGCCGATCTGCGCCACTGATGCGACCCTTAGGAAAATCAGGAGGGTTGCGCCTTGCAGGACTGTGCCCAGCAGACGGCTACTGGTTAGCCAGAAGAGTTGTCGCTTCATTCGGATCGTCTGGAACGAATGAGGGCATCTACCATAGAAGAGTTCGCGGCTGGTGCAGCACTCCGTTTCCAGGAGAGCAGACCGGACTCTATATCGCGAAGCCTGGCAGCAAGGTCGGCTTCGTCGCCAGCTCGGAAGGAGGCCCAAAGCCCCCCTGAAACTTTCGCTGCTTCAACTAGCCCTGGATGGTCTGCGATCAGCACCTTCGCCCCTGACTGCGCTGCCTCCAAGACGACCCTCCCGAATGGTTCACGCCATAGCGATGGCACCACCAGCACCTGCGTTCTCCTCAGAAAATTTGAAGCGTCAACAACGCCAAGGAAGTTCACCTCAGTATCCAGAGCAGCTAGCTCCCCCTTCTCCTCGGAAGTCACGGGCCCTGCAATACTTACCTTAAGGCGGGTTTGGCCGGCTGCTCTGATGAGAAGGTCCACGCCTTTCTCGACTCCCACTCGACCGAGGAAACCCAACTCGACGTCGCGCTCCCTTTGAGGGTCAGGCGAGACCAGTGACGCAACTGGGTGCGAAACGAAGCGAGGCTGGCTCCGTAAAAGACCGCGCTCGCGCTGAGCATTGAGCACGGCCCGAGAAACGCCGCCGACCGCATCGGGTTGAGGAACGGTTTTTGCGACAGCCGAGCGCAAGTGGCAGCTCCCGCAGAGGCGCCCACAGAGTTGACCATCTCGGAACTCCGTGCTCTTCACACAACTCAATCCGTAATCGCGCACGAAGTGAACAAGACGTGCAGAACCACGCTTCGCCATCCAAGGAGCGAAACTCCAGCCTCGCAGATTCTGGGTCAATACTATATCGGGCTGAAACTCACGAACAAGCCGATTCACCAAAAGTTGAGCGCGCGGATTCCAGAGATCTAGGAGCTGCCATAGCGCCCTCCGCAAGAAATCCCGAGGGCGCTTCTCAGCCCAAGGCCAATAGATGTTCGGTATATGGCGCCGCGCGATCTCGAAACGGTAACTCGGCGCAAAAGTCTCCTCTTGCGAATCTTTCGGAACTAATCCCGCAAGGCGCACGTCGAATCCAGCGGCGACCAATTTGTCAATGTCAGCGAGAACGGAGCGCTCCGCACCACCAATGAAAGGAGGTGGCGCCACCGTATGGAAGACCAGCACGCGACCTCGGGACGGCGTCTGCTCGGCCGACTCAAGCGCGCCCACGATGCTTCTCCCTCAGAGCTATGACGAAAGCGAATACGACCCAAGCAATCCCCAACCTGAATCCGTTACTGAAAAGGAATTGCATCAGTATGACTATGATGAGAAAGGAAGGCACAAGCGTTTGCCTCGAACTGCGTAGGGCGACCAAAGCTAAAGCGATGTAAACACCAACGCCCAGAAGTGCTCCTATGAACCCGAGGTCGTACAGGTTCGACAGAAGAAAGTTTGTCGAACCGTGCCCGCTATTGAGTTCTCCTCCCCCAGCGTAAACCAAGCGGTTCAAGGGATCCTCAGACGCATCTGCGATCGCACCCGCACCCCGGCCCAAAACGGGCGCCTCGGTCCACTTATCGAGAATGAGCTGCTGCACGCCAAGCCGCGATCGAAGAGATCCCTGATCGACTTGCGCATTGGCGCCACCAAGGGCGCCGATCACATCGAGTCGCGCCCAAAGCGAGGATGGAAGCAGCTGCGACACGACAAGAAGCGCTGGAGCTCCAATGGTGCAGGCGGCCAGGACCCAGCCCCCGAGTCGCAACCGCCGATCCGCGTGCTGCCGACTCCTCATAACAAGGACAACGGCACCCGCGAGGAGCACTGATACAAAAGCAGCCCTGGAGAAGGTCAACATCAAGACGATGCCGAACAGAGCGCATGCAGCCACCAGTTTCACCGACCGTAATCGATAAAAAGCCAGACCCAAGCCCAAAGACGCATTTAGTGCCCCCCAGACCGGCTCACGGGTCAATCCGTTTGGGCGCGGCCAGGCTACACCCACCGAAGCCCAGACGCCGGTGTCGAACCCGGCGAAAGAAAGCAGAACTTGTAGAACCGCGATACCTGCCGAGGTCATCAACCCCAAAAGAAGCCACATGCCAACTTGCTCTACGGTGATGGCCCCGGAACGGCACAGGCGAACGATAGACCAGCACCACAGTAGGAGAAAGAGCTGACCCGCCGCAACCTGGAGAGTATCGGTGACAAAATCCGACCATATAATACTCAAGCCGGTCAGTAGTGTGAATACCGCTAAAACCGGTAGTGCCCTACTGCCCATTCCACTGGCGCTTCGGACGAAGAATCCACCGATGATCGTTAACGCCGCAAACGGCATGTACGCACGAAGACCCGTACCCGCAACCCCGATAGCCAAGCCGTCCAAAGCGACGAGAAAGACCCCGATCGCGATCACCGACTGATGGAGACGGCTTGTTGCGTCGCCGACGTCGGTCATGCCCCAGAGCTGTGGTCGCTCCGCCCGTTCCAGGCGTTGACTGCTCATGAGTGCCCGACCACTTCCATCATATCCCGTACTTCTTCGCCCGTTCGTTCGAGCGAAAATGGATTACTTCTGGGCTGGCTGACGAATCCATTTGCAGCAGCCGCCACAAAGGCATCAGCCATATCATCTTCACTCTTAGGGTTAAAAAATACAACAGGAGAGTCCCCCGCTGCTTCGCGGAACGATGGTATGTCAGAACAGAAAACCGGGACTCCACTTGCGATTGCTTCAGCCACGGGTAAGCCAAATCCTTCGTAGAGAGAACTCGCAAACAGCGCATGCGCGCCACCGTAGAGAAGGCGCAATTCTTCATCGTCGATCGCGCCTGTCCAGTGCACTCCCTTAGGCGCGCCATCCCAGGCGCCGCGTCCCACGACCTTGAGATCAAATTGCTGTTCAACTCCCGATCGAGCGAACGCGGAGGCTAGGCGATGGAGATTTTTCCGAGGCTCGACTGTGCCCACTGCTAGGAAGTACGGTTTGCGTCCGTTGTCGACGACCCGCTCTCGAGCAACCAACGTGACAGCATTATGAACAACATAAACTGGTGATTCCGTGAGGTTCCGGAGCTCCTCTGCGACGGCGTCGGATACCGTCACGATCGCATGGGAACTCAGCTTCCGTGTCATCATTGGCTTGTAATACCACCGACCCATGAATGACGCAGTCTCCGGATATCGCCACCAAGTCAGGTCGTGAACAGTAGTAATGCACTTTGCCGCAGCGATGGCCGAAGACGCCGGAAAACTGGGCGTATAAACATAATCAAAGTTCCGCGCGACACGCGGCATGTCGATTTGATCGGTGAAGACCCTGCGCGCCGCACTCGGGACTGGCACATCGTACGTCTTCGCGTAAGGCAACTCACCGATACTCGGGAGGAGTGCGCGGGTGTATCGTTCCCAGCCGGAATTGCGAGCCAGGTGAGCTGACCGAGCGTCGAACAGCAGTCTCAAGATTGCCTCCTCGCGACAACAAGCGCCCGAGCAAGGGCCTTTAGGAAAAATGGAGCGCTAGAAAGGTAGCGCTGCCAGAGACGCCGAGGTTCTCTGCAGAGACGGTAGAACCATTCCAGACCGACGAGTTGGAAACCTCGTGGCGCCCGGATTTGATACCCCGCCGCAAATTCGATAGCCGCGCCTACACACAAAATGACGCTCCCGCGACAAATCTCCAGCAGTTCGAGTGCAACTTTTTCCTGCTTCGGGACGCCGAGCCCGACGAGAATAACTTGAGGCTTTGCATCGGCAATGCGACGGACCAAGTCGGCTCGTGTAAGGTCGGCCTCCAACTCCGCAGCGGGTACCGCCTCCGTAAGAACTACGTCTGCCCCCCAGCGTTCATTCGCAATTGCTTGCGCGACTCGTTCAGAAGCATCCTCTTTTCCTCCAACCAAAGCGACTCGGTAGGATTTCCTGAGTAACTCCGACGAGAGGTCCACGCCTGTGACGCGATGTTGCCTGGTCCTGAACCCGCTGAGAAGCTGAACCGCCAATGCCACCGGCCAGCCATCTGCAGTGGCAATCCAAGCCGCCTCGTAGGCCTTCCGCACAACCGGGAATTGCGCAGCTTGCTTCACATGCGCGATGTTCGGCGTGACGATCAAGCGTGCTTGCTCTTGCCCTGATGTCAAAAACTCGCTAATTTCCGCGAGAACTTGCTGTTGGGTGATTGCAGTGACTTTGGTCTCACCGAGGCGCCATGATTGGTACAAATTATTCTTCTATCGGATCGAAAATCTCGTCTGCGCGTAGCAGCGCAGCTCGCAAGTCAGCTTCGGCAAGCGGACGTAGCCCAACAAGAGCCTCACTCAAGATCAAGTGCGCGCCGACGTAGCGTCGTACGTTTTGTTCTCGGGGCTCTTTGTGGACCGGCTCCGGACTGTTCAGGGCCGCTTCGATCTCTCGCAGGCACTCGTCGATGTCGCCCTCGCCGAAAAGTCGGTCTGACGGCTCGAGGTAATCAGAGATCCCTCCCACGTCGGCTACGACCACTGGCGTTCCGAACGCGTGCGCTTCCTGCACGACCGTGGCACCGGAGGCGTGGGTATTCGCCGCCAGTGGGACCAGGACGCAAGAAGCACTAGCGTAAAGGGTGGCCATTTCTGCAACTTGAGACACCCTCCGCACTTCAACGTTCTGCGGCAATCGCACACTCGCGATCTTGCGGGGGTCACAAGCCACGAAGAACCGTAGATCCGGCCGGGCGCGCGCTACGGCGGCCAGCAGCACCCAATCGCGGTGCCGATCGTTGCCCGGCGCAAGCACGAACGGCACATTCATCGGAGCCGCGTGCGCCGCAGGAAGCGAAGGCGTTACCGAGGTACCGAAAGGTACCTGGAGAATAATTCTGTCAGGCCTGCGCGACTGCGCCAGCTCGGCATTGATGGAACTATGCACCATCTCAATTTGCTGGCCAACGCTGGCGAAGCGAGTTATGAGCGCTCCAAGTCGAGTCCTGTACAACCAGCCGTCGTAAAGCCACACGCTTTGCGCTAGTACAGGCGGCGAGGTTTGATCGCACAGACGACTGAGAATGCCGATTGCAATCCATTCTCGTTCCGTGTGCGTCCAGATCACATCGGCTTGACGAAATGCTCGCCTGTTACGCCAAGCGTGCGCAAGGTCGAAACCTAGAAAGCGGGCTGCGCCTCGCCGAATGATGGACCAAGCCCGTGACTCCTTGTGGTCATAGGAATAGGAGAGATCTACGAGACCCTCTGCCATCGAATAGCCATAAGGAGATTCTTCCCATGCTTCACCCCTCGCGAAAGCACGATGCCAGGCCGTCGCGGATCTACCATGGTCAAGATGCACATGGACGCGGTAAGGGAGCCGCCCCGGCTCGCTCCTGGGGACTGGCGGCATTAGTAGGCTCCGTCCTTCGCAACAACAGCGCGGAAGGTGCGCCAAACAATCACCAGATCAGAAACGAGCGACCAGTTCTCCACGTAATACAGGTCGAGCCGCACCGAGTCCTCCCATGACAGGTCGGACCGTCCGCTGACCTGCCACAGACCGGTCATGCCGGGCTTCACCAGGAAGCGTCGGTGGACATGGACGTCGTAGCGCTCGACCTCACGAGCGAGCGGCGGCCGCGGGCCCACGAGCGACATGCTGCCGACCAGGACGTTGAACAACTGCGGCACCTCGTCGAGGCTGTAGCGCCGCATGAAGGCACCGACCCGCGTCACACGCGGATCGTTCTTCATCTTGAACAGGACCGTGTTGCCCTCGGCGCGGTCGAGCGCACTGAGCTCCTGCAGGCGCTGCTCCGCGTCGACGACCATCGACCGGAACTTGATCATGTGGAACGTCGAACCGTTCAGGCCGACGCGCTCCTGCAGGAAGAACACCGGCCCGGCAGAAGTCACCTTGACGAGCACCGCGAGCACGAGCAGGACCGGGGAGAGCACGATGATGAGCGCCGCCGATCCGATCAGGTCGAACGCCCGCTTGGTGTAGAGCTTCCGGCCCGAGTAGGTCGGGGTCTCGACGTGGATGAGCGGGAGGCCCTGGACCGGGCGGGTGTGGATCCGCGGGCCACCGATGTCGGTCAGGCTCGGCGCGACGACCAGGTGCTGCCGTCCGGGCTCGAGCGACCAGCTCAGCTGGCGGACCCGCTCCGGGGGCAGGTCGTCTGAGCTCGTGATGACGACGGTGTCCGCTCCGGTCGCCGCCAGGGCTGCCGTGACCCCGTCGATGCCGCCGTGGCTCTCGACGGTGGAGCCTGGCAGCAGACCCCGCGTGCCGTCGGACACGGCCGCGCCGACCACGCGGTAGCCGGCTTCGGGCGTTCGGGCGAGCTCCCGTGCGATGTGCAGCACGCTCGCCGTCGAACCGACGAGCAGGACCCGCGCGGAGTACCCGCCGTGCTTGCGCTCGGCGACGAGCCACTGGCGCCACATCCAGCGCGAGAGCAGCAGCACGAGGATGCCGACGGGGAACGCGATGAGCACGTAGCCGCGGGCCAGGTCGACGCGCAGCAGGTAGGCGGCGATCGCGATCAGCCCGAACACCCGGACGCTCGAGTCCGCGACCAGCCGGTACTCGGTGCTCCCGACGCCGATGACGCGGTCACCACGGGTGTCGTAGAGCGCCAGCCCGATCATCCAGACGGCGATGACGACCACGGAGATGCCGAAGTAGCTCAGGCGCAGGTCCGCCGTGTTCGTCGTCAGGTTCGAGTCGAACCCGAGCCAGGCGATCTGCACGCCGAAGACGACCCAGATCAGTGCGAGGAGGTCGGTGACGATCACGCGACGCGAGTACGTGCGGCTCCACTCGCGGGTGCTCCCCGTCGAGACGGGCTGGCGGACGGCCTCGGCCGTCATCGCTGACCCCGCGTCACCACGTCGCCCCGCCGTCGTTCGACACCGCGACGCCGTCGCCCGTCCACATCCAGACGTCCTGCCCGGAGCGGTCGAGCGCGATCGCACCCTCCGTCGCGACCGGGTTGCATCCGATCGGTGTGGTGGTCGTCGCAGGCGTCACACCCGACGCCGGCATCGTCTCGATCTGCACGCCGTCGCACGAGTCAGTCCCGATGCGGGCGAGCGTGTACTCGGTCCCGTTCACCGCGAGCGCACGGACGCCGTCGATCGGCACGGTCACCCACGCACCGGTACCGGTGCGCCACTGCAGCTCGTCGGCGCACGCGACCAGCGTCGTACTGTCACCGCGGAAGGCGTCGAGCGGGTCCTCGCACGGCGAGGGCACGACCGCGTCCCCGAGCACGAGCCCCTGGTCGGTCACCCCCGCGCCGGCGGCACCGGCGGTCCCGAGCACCCAGGTGGCTCCGTCGTCGGTGCTGGTGCGGACCTCGGTCGCGCACTCGTCGCCGACGCCGACGAGCACGGACAGGCCGTCGGCGGTCGCGCGCAGCGACCCGATGGTCCGCACATCGTCGCCCAGGGCGACGGGTGACCACTCCTGCCCGCCGTCGGTGGTGTGCTCCAGCACCGTCTCGGAGACGTCACAGGTCGTACTGGAGGCTCGCCATGCCTCCAGGCCGTCGACCGCAGACAACATGTGGCGGGTCGACACCCCGTCGGCCGTCGGTTCTGCAGACGTGGTGTCGGACGGCCCCGGCGTCGCCGGCGCTGACGCGCTCGATCCGAACGTCGGCACCGGACCGGCGTCGCCACGCGCCTCCGGCGCGGTGCGCGCGAGCGCCAGCGCCACCAGCACGACGTCGACGACGACGAGCGCGACGACCACGAGGGCGATCCCGATCAGCGTCGTCCGCGGCAGCTCGCTCCCGAGGCTTCGGATCCCCCGGCGCTGGCTCATCCCCCGACCGCCGTCAGCGGTCCGCGCGGCGGACCACGCCGAGCTTGCCGCGGGTCTTCCCCGACGACTTGGTGGACTTCTGGGGCGGTTCCTCTTCGTCGAGGCCGTACCCGTAGCCGTACCCGTAGCGGCCGTAGCCGTACGCGCCCGGACCCTTGACCGGCATCATCGTGATGACGAAGCCGGCGATCGGTGCGCCGACGTTCTCGAGCGACGCGACCGCGGCGGCGAGCTGGCCCTTGTGGGTCTTGCCGGATGCCACCGCCAGGATGGCGCCAGACGCCTTCTTCGACAGGATCGCGGCGTCGGTGACGGGCAGCAGCGGCGGTGCGTCGAAGAGCACGTAGTCGAACTGCTGCTCGAGCGCCTCGATCAGGTCCTGCATGGCCTTCGAGCCGAGGAGCTCCGACGGGTTGGGCGGGATCTGGCCGGCGGGCAGCACGACCATGTTGCCGCGGCCCCAGGGCTGGGCGACGTCCTCCAGGCTCGCGCGGCCGATGAGCACGTCGGTCAGCCCGGCAGAGCCGTCCACCTCCATGTACTCGCCGACGCGGGGGCGACGGAGGTCGGCGTCGATCAGGATGACCTTGAAGCCGGCGCTGTCCAGCGCGATCGCCAGGTTCGCGACGGTGGTGCTCTTGCCCTCGGACTGCATCGACGACGTCATGACGAACGTGCGTGAGCCGGTACCCAGGTCCAGGAACTGCAGGTTCGTCCGGAGCGTGCGGAACGACTCGGCGCGCGGGCTGCGCGGGTCGACCTGCACGATGAGCGGTCGCTCGGACGCCTTGTTGTCGTAGGCGATGCCGCCGACGACGGGCTTGTCGCTGATCTTCTCGACATCGGTCTCGACGCGGACGCGATTGTCGAGCGTCTCGCGCAGCACGGCGATGCCGACACCGAGCGCCAGACCGACGAGCAGACCGAGGGCGATGTTGACGGGGACGTTCGGGCTGACGGGCGAGCTCGGCACCTGCGCCTGCTTCACCCGGGTCAGCTTGACGCTGCTCGAGCCGTTCTCGTCGGTGGCCTCGATGTCCTCGACCACGTTGGTCAGGCTCTGCGAGGTCGCGTTCGCGATGTTCGTGGCCTGCACCGGATCGGTGCCGTTGACCGTGATCGAGATGAGCGTCGTGCTGGTCGGCGCCGTCGCCGACACCATCTTCGACAGCTCGTCCGCGTTCATGTCGAGCCCGAGCGACGAGATGACCGGCAGGAGCACGATCGGCGTCGACACCAGGTTCGAGTACGTCAGCACGCGCTGCTGCGTGAAGGTGTTGCCCTGCGCCAGGTCGCTGGCGCTGCCCGACGTCTCCGTCGACACGAACACCTGCGCCTCGGCGGAGTACACCGGCTTCTTCAGCAGGGAGAACCCTGCTGCCGCCGCGACGCCCACCAGGGCGAGCACGAGGATCAGTGCCCAACTCTTCCGCAGCACTGTGATGTAGTCGCGCAGTTCCACGCGGCCCGCCTTCCCCGATCCTGGCCGTTCCTGTGGTCCCGACACAGGTTCCGTGGGCTTGTCCCAGCAGACGGCATACAAATAGTGCCACACCATTGAGCCTCACTCGGCTGTTCTTGCCGATCTGCGTCGGTCGTCCTCTACGCTCGCCCCATGACATCCGAGCCGGAAGTGGCCGCCGCCGAGCCCTCGACCGCCCGGCAACGCGACCTCGTCGCCCTGCTGGTCGCCCTCGTCGTGGCGGTCGTGCTCGCCCGGATCGTGAGCAGCCTGACGCTGCGCGGTGCCGTCCCCGGGCCGGTGCTCCAGGTGCTGCTCGGCAACCTCGCGGTGTGGGTGCCGCTCGTGCTCGGCATCGTCTGGGTCCTGCGCCGCTCGGGCCGTGACCTGTTCGGCCGCTTCCGGATCGAGCTCGGCGACCTCGTGTTCGCGCTCGGGGTCGTGATCCTGACGCGGGTGTTCGACGCCGTGCTCGCACTGTCCTTCACCGGGACGAGCGGCCTGCAGCCCGCGCCGTCGCTCGGGACCCCGGACATCGGGCTGCTGCTCGTGTCGGCGGTCGGCATCGTGCTGGTCAGCCCCGTGCTCGAGGAACTCTTCTTCCGCGGGCTGTTCCAGCGTCTGCTCGCCGCCGAGCTCACGCCCCGGACGCGCTGGCTGGCCGTGCTCGTGACGGCGTTTCTGTTCGCGCTGTCGCACCTCTTCCTGGGGTCGGCGACGACCTCGCTCGGGGGCGTGCAGGTGTTCCTGACGACCTTCGTGCTCGGGTTGCTCACGGGCACCCTGGTCGCAATGACGAACCGCATCGGCGGCGCGATCGTGGCGCACGTGCTGTTCAACGCGGTGGCGGTCGTCGGGACCTGGCCGCGCTGACGCGGCAAACAGCTGGTGGCGTACTCGGGCGCGACCTCGATGCGCCGCCCACACAGGGCCAGCACGCCTCACCGGCGCCCTCCATTTCTCTAGCTGCCGCCATGCCGCGGCGAGCCGTTCGCGATCTTCGGACAGCTTTCGACGAAGCGAAGAACGCTCTTCACTCCTCCCGGCGACGTCCTCACGTTGTGCTCCGCCAGGTCTCACCTAAGATCAGTCGCATGTCGCATCGCTGGGGGCTCGACGGTGTTCGAGGTATCGCAGTCCTACTCGTCGTGCTCGCGCACACCACCACGAAAACGCTCGGCGGCGGAGTGGGTGTGACTATTTTCTTCGTTCTGTCTGGGTTCTTGATCACCTCGCTGCTTCTCAAGGAGCTGGACGCTACCGGGCGCATCAATCTCGGTAGTTTTTACGCCCGACGCGCTTTGAGGCTCTTCCCCGCCCTGCTCACGGTATTAGCAGCCACTCCCCTGTTGATGCTCGTGACGAACGACCCACGGCTTCATGAGTACCCCCTTTGGGCACTCCTAACCGGGTTGTACCTGATGGACTACGCACGAGCAGTAGGACTACCAGAAACCCCGTTGGGCCACACGTGGTCGCTCGGTGTGGAAGAGCAATTCTATCTAATCTGGCCGGTCGCCCTCATCCTTGCTTTCCTCGGTCTGCGCCGCAACCCCAGAGCTTTCATTGTGGTCGTGGGAATCATCACGCTTGCAGCAATGGTCTGGCGCCTCTTGGCACCGTCTGTTGTCTCATCAGACTGGACCAGCTACTCCCTCGATACCAACGCTTTCCCACTGCTTCTCGGATGCTTCATGGCGACGTTGAGCTGGGCCGGTGTGCGTTTACCATCTGGACCTGCCGTGATCTGGAGCACGTTAGGGGCACTTGCCGCGATCACGTGCAGCACAATTGCAATTGATGCGAAATACATGTGGGATTATTATCCCATGGCAGCAGCGGTCATCGCCGCTTTTCTTATTCCCGCTGCAAGTGACGTTTCCCGCAGCTTCCTCGTAGCACGGCCCCTCACGTGGCTTGGTAAAGTCAGCTACGCACTCTACCTTTGGCACTTCGTGCTTCTGAAAATTGAATACCAAGGGGACGAACCGCGCTCAGTGGGTTTGCGCGTCGCCCTCGCATTGACGTCGATCGCGCTCGCTTGGGCCTCTTGGCACGCAGTCGAAAAGCCGTGCCTCCGCTTGAAGCGGCACTTCGAGAACAACCGAGCCGTACTACCGCAGAACACGGCAGGCAGGATCAGGGGACGCGACGAGGTTTTGGACAACTCGGGAAGTTAGCTCACAGCAGCGATCGCTCATGACCGATGCCGCTCCATAGGTTTTGAACGGACAGCACCTGTAGGCCGCTGAGCTCGCAGTTGCGCCTCGAGTGCTCGACTATGCGGTCGGGCTGCCGTTCTCCGGGACAAATAGCCGGCGGTCGCTACTGTGGCTGTGTAGACGGATATCGACCGAAAGCTTGTGTCCGGCAGTGCTGAGCCGCTCGTGCTGAGCCGACGGCTCAGGCAGAAGACGGTCAGCGCCGCTCCCACCAGTGCCCGATCATCGCACCGACGACTCCGATGACGGCGGCGACCAGCAGCGGCACCAGGGTCGCTCCCGCCGGTCCCATCGCCATCACGAAGACCGTGGCGCCGGCCGAAACCATCTCGAGCGGGTACGGCAGGTACACGCGGGACCCCAGTGCGTACGACACCGCCGTGATAGCCGCGGTCCCCGTCCACAGCACCCCGAGCGCGATCAGCGCGGCGATGGCCTGACCGACCGTACGGAGCCCGGTCCACGCGATCGCCGCACCGACGGCCACGGCCGGCAGCCACCGCAGCACCGCGAGGACGACACCCGCCGCGTCACCGGGCGAGGACACCGGCGGGACGACGAACGTGTTCGCCCACGACCCGAGCGCCACCGCGCCGAGGGCCAGTGCGACGAGCGCACCGCCGGGAGCCGCTCGGGCGACGAGCGCAGCGAGCACCGCCGCCGCTCCGACGCACACGAGCGACCCGACGGTGAGCGCGACGACGTACAGCTGCGCGGCGCTGACGTCCGCACCGGTGCCCGGCGTCCCGTCCATCCGCATGCCCGCGCCCGTGACGACGGCGGTCTCGACGACGGCCACGACCTGCACCCCGACCAGCCCGGCGAGCGCCGCGAGCGATCCGCTGCGCCGGACGGACCCGCGAGCACGCAGTACCCGGACGGCGATGCCGGCGACGACTCCCCCGACGAGCAGCAACGACGCGATGGTCGTCACCGCGTACTGGCTGAACGGCAGCAGGGCGATCGGCATGTCCGACGGGTCGGTGGTCGGCGTCGCCCACAGGTTCTGCAGTGGGAGCCGCATCCCGGTGATGATCCACGGGAGCAGACCGGCGACGGCCGCCCCGGCTCCGACCGCGACTCCGACGGTGATCTGCTGCGCGCCGCCGCGCTCTTCCTGGTGCACCACGGCACCGTACCGACCACGGCGGATCGTGCCGGCGTCCGCTGCCACCCGTGGGCCGTCGGACACATCGCCCACCGGACCTCGGGACGCGCCGGGGTGCGGCGACCGACTCGCGTCGAGCCGTGGTGAGGTGAACCCATGACCAGCGACCTCGTGCCGTGGGTGGTCGCCGGGGGGCTCGCGATCGTCGTGGTCGTCCTGGTGATCGTCCTGCGGCGGACCCAGTCCTCCAACCGTGCCGCCCTGTCCGACGCCGAGGTCCGGCTGGACCACCGCACCGGCACCCTCGAGCGGGAACACCGCGAGCAGACCGCAGCCGCCGACGCGGAGCACGCGCGGCAGCTCGCCGGTGCCGAGGCCTCCCGCCAGCAGGCCCTCGCCGAGGCCGAGGCCGGTCGCGCCCTCGCCCGCACCGGCATGCGCTGGGAGGAGGCCTCGCAGCGCACGATCCTCGAGGTCTGCAAGGCCGCCGGGATCAACGGCGCCCTGCTGACCAACGTCGTGTTCGTGCCGGTGGCCCAGGGCGAGCGGGACCGCGACCGCAGCTACGCCGCCCAGCTCGACCACGTGCTCGTGTTCGAGTCCGGCCACGTGCTGGTCATCGAGAACAAGCGGTGGAACGGCATCGTGTTCGACGGCCGCAAGCCGAGCGCGGTGCACCACGCGTTCCGCAACCTCCTCGACGAGTCGTCCCTGACCGGCTCGTTCGCGATCCAGGTGCGCAGCCGTCGTGTCCTCGACCACGCGGACGACGTCGAGCACTGGTGGCAGGTCCGGGTGCAGTCCGGCGGGAACGCCCCGACCCGGCAGGTCCGGCAGCAGGCCCGCCGGCTGCAGCGGTTCCTGGCCGACGAGGACGGCAACGGACCGCAGTGGGTCGACTCGTGCGTGTTCTACTCCGGCGACGCCGCGGCGTACGTCAACCCCGAGGACCGCAGCACGAGCACGACGCCGACGGGTCGTTCCGCGACGACCGCCGTCGTGACGAACGACAACGAGCTCCGCGGACTCGTCACCGACCTGGCACGCAAGCACGCCGTGCCGAACCGGGCGCGCACCGACTCGGTCGTGCGACAGCTGGCCGGCCAGGGCGCGCACACGATCACGGTCGGGACGTACCGCCTGCCGGAGGCGTGAGCAGACACGACGAAGCCCCCGCCACCGAGGCGGGGGCTTCGTCGTTCCCGGAGCGGAGAGGCGTCAGCGCAGCGCGCGCAGGGCGTCCGCGATGGGCGTGAGTGCCGCGTCGATCTCGTCGGCGACCCGCACGTGGGTGTCCTCGGACCGACGGTAGGGGTCGTCCACGTCGTCGTCCGCCGGGTCGGCTGGCGGCGGTACGGTCCCCCGCAGTCGAGCGACCCGGTCGACCAGGTCCTGCGCGGTCTCGATGCCGGCCAGGTCGCCGGGCTCGAGCCCGTCGAGCACCCGGGCGAACTGCTTGATGGTGAACGCCCGCTTCGCTGCCCGCGGTGCGAGCGACACGACGGCTGCGCGGTGCGAGCGCTCGGCGGTGAGCACGAGGTCGGCCGACGCCGCGATCTGCTCCGTCAGGTAGCGCGAACGGTGCGTGGAGGGCTCCCCACCCAGACGCGACGACTGCGCGGCAGCCGTCTCGTCCATCAGGGCGCCGTCGTCGGCGATGGTGCCGGCCGACTCGACCGTGAACGCCGGGGCGTCCGGGCCGAGCCGGGCCTCGAGCACCTGGGCGCCGAGGGGCGAGCGGCAGATGTTGCCGCTGCAGACGAACAGGATCCGCATCGTCACGCGGCGGCCTCGCCGGTCCCGAGCAGGTCGTGGCGGACCACGATCGCGTCACGGCCGGGGCCGACGCCGATCGCCGAGATCCGCGCTCCGGACATCGCCTCGACCGCGAGCACGTAGTCCTGCGCGGTCTTCGGCAGGTCCTCGAACGACCGGGCACCGGTGATGTCCTCGGTCCAGCCGGGGAACTCCTCGTAGATCGGCTTCGCGTGGTGGAAGTCCGACTGGTTCACGGGGACCTCGTCCACGCGCTCACCGTCGACCTCGTACGCCACGCAGACCGGGATGGTCTCGAGGCCCGTCAGCACGTCGAGCTTCGTCAGCACGAAGTCGGTCACGCCGTTGATGCGCGCCGTGTACCGGGCGATCGGGGCGTCGTACCAGCCGCAGCGACGCGGACGGCCGGTCGTGGTGCCGAACTCGAAGCCGTTGGCGCGGAGGAACTCCCCCGACTCGTCGAACAGCTCGGTCGGGAACGGGCCGGCGCCGACGCGGGTCGTGTACGCCTTGACGATGCCGATGATGCGCTCGAGCTTGCCCGGGCCGATGCCCGAACCGGTCGCGGCGCCGCCGGCGGTCGCCGACGACGAGGTCACGAACGGGTAGGTGCCGTGGTCGACGTCGAGCATGGTGGCCTGGCCGGCCTCGAACAGCACGGTGTCGCCCCGCTCGAGCGCGCGGTGGATCTCGAGCGCGGTGTCGGCGACCATCGGGCGCAGGCGCTCGGCGAAGGACAGCAGCGACTCCACGACCTCGTCCGCGTCGATCGCGCGACGGTTGAAGACCTTGACCAGCAGGTGGTTCTTCTGGTCGAGGGCCGCCTCGACCTTCTGCCGCAGGATGTTCTCGTCGAAGATGTCCTGGATGCGGATGCCGACGCGGTTGATCTTGTCGGCGTAGGTCGGGCCGATGCCGCGACCGGTCGTGCCGATCTGGCGCTTGCCGAGGAAGCGCTCGGTCACCTTGTCGACGGTGCGGTGGTAGTGCGTGATGACGTGCGCGTTCGCGGACACCAGGAGCTTCGAGACGTCCACCCCGCGGGCACGGAGCGCGTCGAGCTCCTGGAACAGGACCTCGAGGTCGACGACGACACCGTTGCCGATGATCGGGGTCACGCCGGGCGTCAGGATGCCGGACGGCAGCAGGTGCAGCGCGTACTTCTCGCCGCCGACGACGACGGTGTGGCCGGCGTTGTTGCCGCCGTTGAACTTGACGACGTAGTCGATGCGGGACCCGAGGAGGTCGGTTGCCTTCCCCTTGCCCTCGTCACCCCACTGGGCACCGATGATGACTGCTGCGGGCATGGAGGTTCTCCTCACGTTGGCGGAGGACCGCACCGGCGGGCATAGGCCGATGGTCCACCCGAGTCTATCGACTGTCCATCTGCACGCCACCCGTCCGTGGAGAACCCGTCGACGCTCGAAACCTGTGGGTACTCAATCCTGGAGCGGTCGCAGGCTGCGGATCCGCCGATGCCGGGGGACATCTGATCCGTTCCACTGTCGAACGATCCTCGGGTGGACGTACGGTGCGGGAGCGCGACTTCCCGGCCGCGTTCCCTGGGTTCCCTGCCCAGTCCTGCGATCACGAGATCCGTGGTCGGCGACGTTCGTGGTGCCCGCACGACGGACGTCATCTGATCCGTGCCGTCATGCCGCACGGAGATGGGTTCAACGATGAACAAGGCTCTCTGGAGCAAGAATGCGCTCGCGGTCCCCGCGTGCGCCGCGATCCTGATCGGCGGCCTCACGCTGGTCGCCACCCCCGCGAACGCCGACCCGGCCGACCTGCGGCTCACGGGTCAGTCGGTGTCGAACGGTGTGCTGACCCTGACGGGCAAGGGCACCCCGGGCGAGAACGTCATCCTGCAGAAGGGCTTCCCGGCCGAACGGCACGAGATTGCCGCGGACGGCAGCTGGACGATCACGTACACGCTGCCGGACAAGGCAGCGCACACGTACGAGCTCGACCAGCAGAACGGCCTGAACGCCGACGGCAGCCTGACCGTCGAGGTCCCCGCGCAGCAGACCGCCTTCGCGGTGAGCTCGCACACGGTGTCGGGCCGCACCCTGACGGTCACCGGCACCGGCACCCCCGGCCTCACCGTGCAGGTGGACCCGGCGAACGGCACCGTCCAGCGCAGCGCCGTGGGCAGCGACGGCACGTGGAAGCTCACCTACGAGATCCCCGCGAGCGCCGGCACCGACGCGAAGACCTACACGGTCCTCGAGGAGAACAGCGGGTTCCAGGTCCAGGACCAGGCCAGCTTCACGGCGGCCGCCGAGGCCACCCAGGCCACGTTCTCCGTGACCAGCCCGAAGGACGGCTCGACCGTCGACTCGCGCACCGTCACCTTCACCGGCACCGGTCAGCAGGGCGACACCGTCAACCTCCTCGGCACGAACGACCAGCGCCTCACCGGTGTCGTCGTCGTCGGGGCCGATCAGACGTGGTCCGCCACGGTCACCTTCCCGTCGACGGCGGCGCGGCAGCAGGCCGTCCGCGTGACCGACGTCCGTGGGGGCAGCGGCGCTGGCGACACGACGGTGGACATCACGCTCCCCGCGGTGGCGCCGGCCGACCAGTCCTCGCTGACCAGCCCGAAGGACGGCTCGACCGTCGGGTCGCGCACCGTCACGTTCACCGGCACCGGTACCCCCGGCGACCTGGTGAACACCCTGGACGCGGACGGCGACCGGGTCGCCCCGCAGGTCCTCGTCGGAGCAGACGGCACCTGGACGACCACGGGCACGTTCAGCAACTCGGCTGCCGTCGTCCAGAAGCTGTCCGTGAACCAGGTCGGTGGCGCGCAGGGTCAGGGCACGGTCGACTTCACCATCACCCTGCCGGCAGCCTCCACCCCCGTCACGACGCCCCTGACCCTGGTCACGCCGAAGGACGGTTCCACCGTCGCTTCCCGGACGGTGACCTTCTCGGGCAAGGGCACCCCCGGCGACGCGATCGCGGTCGTCGACGCCGACGGCGACGTCGTCGCTCCGCCGACCCTCGTGCAGGCGGACGGGACGTGGACGACCACGGGCACGTTCTCCGACTCGGCGGCGACGGAGCAGGAGCTCACGGTGGGCGAGGTCGACAGCGATGCGACCGTCGTCGACACCATCGACTTCTCGATCACCCTGCCGGCGGTCGGGACGAGCACTGCTCCGGGCACCGGCACCACACCGGGTGCCAGCACGGGCACCGGCACGACGCCGGCGCGACCCACCGGGACCCTCCCGGTCGTCGCCGGCTAGTCACCACACAGCGGTCCGCGGACGGGGCGCGACCAGCGGTCGCACCCCGTCCGCGGCCCACCGGAGGAACACCGCATGACCCACACCCGAACCGTCCGCCTCACGATCCCGGCGCTCGGCGCCGCACTGCTCCTGACCTTCGGCCTCGCCGGCTGCACCGGGCACGGCACCACGGCGGAGACGAAGCCGTCGGCGACGTCCAGCGCCACCGCCACGAGCACGCCCTACGCCGCACCGACCGCAGCGCAGGTCGCGATCCTGCCGGAGGCGAAGTACGACGCCGTCATCGGCGGCCTGATCCCCTACTACGAGTCCACGATCCCCGAGGTGGCCGACGAGGCGTACACGATCTCGTCCGACGCGCCGCTCTACGGCGAGGACCACGCACAGCCCGTCGCGCGGCTCGCCGCGAAGAACTTCCTGGGCCAGGCGACCGTCGTCGTCCCCGTGCAGGTGTCCGGCGACTGGGCCATGGTCCTGACCCCTGCGCGGCAGGCGCTACCGTCCGCGACGAACGGTGCCGCTGCCGCACAGAGCGCGGCCTGGATCCGACGGGACCTCCTGCACCGGAGCCGATCGCTCCCCGACCACGTCGTGATCTCGGTGGGCAAGCAGACGGTGTCGATCGTCGACGCGGACGGCACGACCCTGCACGACTTCCCCGCGGGGGTCGGCGCCGGGGGCACCCCGACCCCGACCGGCGTCATCGGGTACATCCAGGCCCGGTACCTCGACCCCGCCCAGGACCAGACCGTGCACCCGATCCAGCTGACCACGCTGCACTCCGCGGCCGCAGACGAGCCCTACGGCGGCACGGACGGCGGACTGATCGGAGTGCACTACCAACCCGTGGCGCGTGGTGCGGTGTCGCACGGCTGCGTCCGACTCGACGGCGACGCGGTCGATGCCGTCGACGCACTCCCGCTCGGCACGGTCGTGCAGATCGTCGCCTGAGACCCGGTCACCCCAGCTGAGAGCCCGTCCGGGCCGACCGGCGCAGCGTCGGACGGGTCAGATCCGACGAGCAAGGGAGCACGACATGAGTGACCTCGGTGACAAGGCCAGGGACTTCGCGGACACCGACAAGGGCGAGCAGGCGACCGACGCCGGTCTCGGCAAGGCCGCGGACGCGGCCGACAAGGCCACCGGCGGTGGCCACGGCGACCAGATCGACAAGGCGGAGCACGCCGCCGACGACAAGATCGGCAAGTAGACCGCACCACGGAACGGACGGGAGGCGCGGGGGGGGGGGGGGCCCCCCCCCCCCCCCCGCGGGGGGGGGGGGGCGACGCCGGGTCCACCACCCGCGTGCCCCGGGCGGCCCCCGGGGCCCCCGGCCGGGTCACCCCGGGGAACGTCGG